>CAZWIY010000058.1:0-4775 GCA_964634575.1 uncultured Candidatus Saccharibacteria bacterium
AGAGGTGGAAAAATTGGCGGAGTTGGCACTCTTGGATATGTCCGATGCCGAGATCGAACAATTTCGCGGAGAAATAGACGCGATCTTGGGGTATGTTTCCGAGCTGCAGAAATTGTCTGCTCAGGAGAGCAAACCTGCGATAGGCGACGCGCATAACATTATGCGCCAAGATGCGAATCCTCACGAGAGTGGCATATATACCGAAACCTTGCTCGCAGAATTGCCGCAACGGGAAGGGGATTATGTGAAAGTCAAAAAGATTCTCAATAATCAATAGATGCATGACTGACTTGACTCAACTCACCATTGCGCAGGCACGAGCACTTCTTAAAAAAAAAGAAGTGAGCGCGGTCGAGTTGGCGCAGGCGTATCTCGATCTCATTGAAAAGAAGAACAAAGAAATTTTTGCATATCTCGAGGTGTACGATGACGTACTCGCTCAGGCGAAAGACGCGGACAAGCGCATCCAGGCAGGTGAAGACACTCCGATGCTCGGCGTGCCGATCGCACTCGAAGACAATATCTTGCGAACCGGACAGCATGTAACTGCCGGTTCAAAGATCTTGGAAGGTTATCGGGCGACGTACGATGCGACCGTCGTGACGAAACTGAAAAAAGCCGGTGCGGTATTTTTAGGACGTGCCAATTGCGATGAGTTCGCCATGGGTTCATCGACGGAAAAGTCGGCATGGGGCACGACCAAAAACCCTCATGATACGACACGGGTGCCGGGCGGCTCCTCGGGCGGCTCTGCAGCGGCGGTTGCGATGGATGGTGCGGTTGTGTCACTTGGCTCGGACACCGGTGGCTCGATCCGTCAGCCTGCGGCACTGTGCGGCGTGGTCGGACTCAAACCGACGTACGGCTCTGTCTCGCGCCATGGGCTCATCGCCATGGGCTCATCGCTCGACGTGATCGGGCCGTTTGCAAAAACGGTCGCGGATGCCGAGATCCTTTTCAATACGATTCGCGGGCATGACGCGCTCGACAGCACGACACTTCCCGACAGTATGATCCCGACGCAGCCGGTCAAGCAACACCTGACCATTGGCGTACCGCGGGTATTTGTCGAAAAAGGACTCGATCCCGACGTGAAAGAAAATTTTGACGCGACATTGCTTCGGTTGCAGGAAAAAGGTCACACGATCGTCGATGTCGAACTGCCGACGATCGGCTATTCACTCGCGACGTATTACGTCCTGATGCCCGCCGAAGCGTCGACCAATCTCGCGCGGTTTGACGGCGTGCGCTACGGCCTCCACGTATCGGGCGAAAACCGTATCGACGACTATAAAAAAACGCGGGGGGCAGGGTTTGGTGCCGAAGTACGTCGGCGTATTTTGTTGGGTGCCTATGTGTTGTCGGCCGGATATTACGACGCTTTTTATGGAAAAGCGACGCAGGCACGCAAAAAAATTGCCGATGAGTTTCGTGGCGTATTTCAAAATGTGGATGTGATCGCAACGCCAACCACGCCAACGCCTGCATTTCGTTTTGGCGCAAAGAGCGACCCACTTTCTATGTATCTTGAAGACATCTTTACTGTCCCCGCGAATATTGCGGGTATCCCCGCCATTTCGGTGCCGTCGGGAACCACAGAGCGTGATGGCAGTACATTGCCGCTTGGTATACAATTTATGGCATCGCACCTGAATGAAGCAACGCTCTTTTCGATAAGCAAAGATGTGACCGGAGAGCGTACAAGTTAGCGTTTGCATCTCGCGTGCGGCATCATGCCAGAAGAAGCGAAAGGGTCATCGGTTGAGACATCAATGTGGGACTTTGCACTATGGGTCCTGCTTTTGTATGCGTTCATGCAAGCGTTGGGACATATCCCGCAATCGATCCAAGCGCAAACCGGCATCGATATTTTTCATCCGATACAAAGTATCGAACATGCGGGAGAATTATCCGCGCTTACGCCATTGCGGACGCGCGTCGCCACCATCGCCGACACCGATGTATTTTCGGGAGCGCTCCACGGTGCGCTCATCGGTTTTCAGCCGGCAGGCATCTCGGGCATACTCACGGGAGGGCCGGAGACGGTCGATGGCAAACGTTGGTGGGATGTCGATTTTGCAAGTGGTGCGGACGGCTGGGTACCCGAAAGCGCGCTGGAAGGCCGTGGTCCGGGCCGTTTGATTTCCATATTTATTTCAACATGGACGGTGGTGGCGTTTATCGTTTCATTTATCGCATTGGTGCTCCTGATCTATTTTGTCATTCGTACCAATCAGATCCGCGCGCGCGAAGCCGCAAAATTGCGTGCGCAACTTCCTGACCAGGCCCGTCCGGTGCGCAACGAACGCTGGGAAACGGTTACCGCGCATGTCAATTCTGAAAATCCGAACGACTGGCGGCTTGCCATTATCGAGGCGGATATCATTCTCGACGAGATCGTGACGCGTATGGGGTATCGGGGCATGTCGTTGGGAGAAAAACTCAAGCAAGTCGAACCATCCGATTTTCTCACACTCGATGCTGCATGGGAAGCGCACAAGACACGCAATCGCATTGCGCACAGCGGTTCCGATTTCATTCTCACCCAGCGTGAAGCAAAACGCGTGATCGACCTCTATGAGCGGGTCTTCAAAGAATTTCATTACCTCTGAAACTTGCGTTGTCACGCAAAAAAGAGTATGGTGTAGTGTACACGATAGCGGGGTGGAGCAGTCTGGTAGCTCGTCAGGCTCATAACCTGAAGGTCGCTGGTTCAAATCCAGCCCCCGCAACAAGATATAAACATATGACACCGGAGACCCGATGGAAATTGCACTGGCATTCCCATACGGCGTGGGAGGCTATGCTTGCTGCATGCGATGGTGCAAAGAAAACGATACGTTTTGAACAATTTTCTTTTGAAAGTTTCAAAGAAGGAGAAATCGGACGGCGTTTCGTAGAACTCTTTGTACGTAAAGCCCGGCAAGGAGTAAAAGTACGGTTGTTGGTGGACAGCATTGGAAGTACTGAGCTCTTAAGGAGTAGTATGGTTGCCATGATGGGACAGGCTGGAGTGGAAGTGGAGTGGAACACGGTCGGTGCGCCGTGGAGGCCGCTGCGGTTTTTGCTTCACCTCGTTCGCAATCATCGCAAATTGGTCGTCGTTGATCACGAGGTCGCATTTGTCGGGGGAGTGATCGTCAACGAGCGAGCGCGCAACTGGCGCGACACGCAGATCGAACTTCGGGGGCGCATCGTACAGGAATTGAAAGTCGCATTCGATGACCTGTGGTATTCGGTGCGTGGCGGTGACGAGTCATTGCTCGATGTACCCGGCGAACGGCAAAACGGGTTTGAAGTCGCGGTCAATACGCCCGGCATCACGCATCGTCGTATACGCAATGATCTCGTTGGCAAAATACGTCGTGCCCGAAAGCGTATATGGATTACGGTCCCGTACTTTTCTCCCGACCGTGGGTTATTGCGCATGCTGAAACGGGCGGTGCGTCGAGGAGTAGACACTCGCATACTCTTGCCTAAAAATTCCGATCAGCTTGCGGCAGACCTTGCGGCCCGTTCGTATTTTACGTCGCTCTTGCGTTCAAAGATCAGGATCTTTCTCTACGAAGGAGAAGTGCTCCACGCAAAGACCGCGATCGTCGACCATGCCTGGGCGACCATAGGAAGCGCCAATCTTGATCCGCTGAGTCTGTATTACAATCACGAGCTCAACCTCCACACGATCAGGAGCGATGTCGTTGCCGCTTTGCGCGAGCAGTTCCTCAAAGACCTCGAAAGTGCAGAGGAGATTTCGCTACAGCAATGGCGTCTGCGGCCCTGGTATGAAAAAATGCTTGAGGCAACCGTCGGTATGATGCTCAGAAAAGTCGTTTAATGCATACGGTTGCGTTGACAAGTCAAAACAAGTGCACCAATATCCCTTATATCATCGTACTTATACATATGAAAACCCACATCAAACTTATAATCGGAATGCTTGTAGTTGTAGTCGTAGCGTCTGGGACGTGGCTTTATTTTAATACCAGTACCTCATCGCCGCGGATTGCAAACAGTATAAGTACAACGCCATCGGCAACCACAACGAGCCAAACCTACACGTTGGTCGATGTTGCACAACACAACAGTGCATCAAGCTGCTGGAGTACGATCAATGGTGGCGTCTACGATCTTACGTCATGGATATCAAGACATCCGGGTGGACAACAGGCGATCCTCTCGCTGTGCGGTACAGACGGATCGGCTGCATTTAACGATCAGCATGGCGGAGAGCGCAGACCTGCAAATGAACTTGCTGGATTCCAGATTGGCACATTATCGACGCAATAACATTATTGTATGCTTACCGCTATACATGTTACCGTTCTGATCATAACGCTCGGAGCCGTGCTCTTTGCCGACCACGAAGCGTTCGATTATTTGCGTGGCAAAAAACAAACCCTTTCACACCGACGGCTCAACATAACGCATTGGCTTGTTTGGGCTGGTCTTGCGGGGATGATCATCACGGGTATTTTTTTATTTCTGCCGCGGCAGACATATCTGCTGAGTAATCCCGCGTTCTATTTTAAAATGATCTTTGTCGGTTTCCTGGTCGTCAACGCGACGATCATTGGGGAATTGATGCCGATCGCGACCAAGCACCCGTTTTCACAGTTATCACGCCGCGAGCGCAACACGTTGGTCGCAAGCGGCGCCATCTCCTTTCTCAGTTGGACTGCTGCCGTCATTTTCGGCCTCATCATTTCGTAGGGTTCCCCGGAGCTGGCGTTTCGCGCATATTTGAGTCAAACTGCAAAACATGCTACGTTTTGTAA
>CAZWIY010000059.1:0-4737 GCA_964634575.1 uncultured Candidatus Saccharibacteria bacterium
AAATCTCCACCATGAAAGAGGCGCACGTCGTCTATGTTGTGTTTGATCATGACAAGCCGCTCGATACCGCCGCCAAAGGCAAACCCTTGATACGTATCCGCATCGATGCCCGCCGCTCTCAACACGTTGGGATGCACCATACCTGCGCCCATGACCTCAAGCCAGGTTTCTTTGCCCCCTCTCATAAAACCCATATCGACTTCAACGCCCGGCTCGACAAACGGAAAGAAACTGGGGCGAAAACGAACTTTAATTTCATCACCGAAAAATTTTGAAAAGAAATGCTCAAGCACGCCTTTGAGGTGACCGAGCGTCACGCCCTCATCGACATACAATCCTTCCACTTGAAAAAACTGCGCTTCGTGCGTCGCGTCGGTCGCTTCATTGCGAAACACGCGGCCGGGCACGATGATGCGTATCGGCGGCTTGTGGTTTTCCATATAGCGTATCTGTACCGGAGAGGTGTGAGTGCGCAAGACTTCTTCTGTGCGGCCCTTGATCCAAAAGGTGTCCTGCATATCGCGCGCCGGATGATCGCGCGGTACGTTGAGCGCGTCGAAGTTGTAATGCTCGGTCTCGATCAAAGGCCCTTCGGCATATTCAAAACCAAGGTCATAAAAAATCTCATTGATACGCGCGATCGCCTGCGAGAGGGGGTGAATGTGGCCTTTTTCTTGGGACATGAAGTTGAGTATACGGGTGACTTCACGGTATTTCAAGCCGCAATGTTCTATGCTATAATAGCCCTACGAAAAACGAGCTCCCGGCGTATGCCTATTGCTGATCTCATCGTGTATATTCTTTTATTTATCTCCTTGTTTTATGAGGTATTTTTGCTGATGACCTTTCTCGAACACCGAGGCAAGCCCGTCCCCTCGCCGAAAAAGATCAAGCGATACCCGTCGGTGACGATCATTGTTCCCTGCTACAACGAGGAACGGACACTGGCAAAGACGCTCGACTCGCTGCTCGCACTCGATTATCCGAAACGGAAACTTTCGATCTTTGCGGTAGATGATGGCAGCAAAGATGGCACATGGGACGCACTAAGGCAGTACGCGTCATATCCACAAGTACGCATCTTTCACAAAGAAAATGGCGGCAAACATACGGCGCTCAATCTCGGTCTTTCGCACGCCACCAGCGATATTGTCGGCTGTCTCGATGCCGATTCATGGGTAGCACAAGACGCACTGAAAGAAGCGGTCGCGTACTTCGAACAACCCGATGTCATGGCCGTCACCCCTGCGATCAAAGTATTCGAGCCGAAAAACATCATTCAACATGTCCAGCACGCGGAGTACGCCGTCTCCGCATTTATCCGGCGCACGTTTGCGTGGATCGATTCTATCTTTATCGCACCAGGTCCTTTTTCCCTCTTTCGCCGCGACGTCTTTACCAAACTTGGCTCGTATCGCAGCGCCCACAATACCGAAGACATGGAAATAGCGTTACGTATGCAGCTCAACCACATGAAAATAGAGAACGCGCCGCGTGCCCATGTGTTTACCAACGCACCTCAAACCTACCGCACGTTGTTTCGCCAGCGGTTGCGCTGGACCTACGGCTTCATTAAAAACGCGCAAGATTACCGTTCGCTCTTTTTCAACCGCGAATATGGCAACCTCGGTATGTTTATTTTACCGCTTGGTTTCTTTACGATTTTTCCCGCTATTTATTTCGCGCTCTTTACCGCATATACCGCATACGGCAGCGTGCAAGATCAGTACATACGCTTGCAAGCAATAGGACTGCAGATGCCACATTTTACGTTCGATTGGTTCTATGTCACGACGCGCTCGATCTTTTTCCTGACATTTTTTGTCGTCGTCGTCATGGTCGTCATGATACGTATCGGCAAAGGACTCATGTCCGAAGAACGCATGTGGGGCAAAGATATCATCCTTTATATGCTCCTGTACGGATTCATGGCCCCCTGGTGGCTCATGCGCGCCGTATATGCTGCGACACGTTCGTCAAAACTCAACTGGGCGCGCGAGATAGATCAGCGTCGCGCAATGCGTGAGTAAAAGATATGATGGACTGGAAAAAATATATTTTTGTGCTTCTGATCACGATTGCAATTTTTGGCACATCGCTCTATGCGAGCAATTATTTCAACAATCGCAGGATCAATGAGTTGCGCGATATCGAAGATAAGATCTCAACCGACATACTCTCGCTTGAGACGCAATTTGATCTTCTCGAAGAAGTATCGTGCGAAGATTTCAAAGACACGCCCGTGCTGACACCCGAGCTCAATACGCTTGCCTCACGGCTCAACTATACGGAAGACCAACTCGGTTCCGACAACGACGAAGTGATTCGTCTCAAACGCATTTATTCGCTGCTCCTCATCAAGGATTTCATCCTCTCCAAACGTATCGCTACGCAATGCAAGACCAATCCGGTCTCGATCATGTATTTCTATTCCAACAAGGGCGATTGTGAAGACTGTAAGAAACAAGGGTATGTCCTGACCGAATTGCAGCAACAATACCCGTCGCTACGCATTTATGCATTTGACTACAATCTCGATCTTTCGGCACTGCGTACGATGCGTTCGATCTACAAAGTTCAGGCGACGTTACCGGCGCTTGTAATCGACAATAAAGTATATTACGGATACAAAAGCCAAGACGACATTGAACATATCGCCCCGGCAATCCTTACGTTCGCAACTACTTCTTCCGCAACCAGCACGCGTCGGTAGTACTTATTTGCTGACTTTTTGCAACTGCCAACTTGGTATCGTGCAGGCACTGTTGCTGCAACCACATTTCCATACATCGCCAACCTTTTGGCACACGTACCCAACGACATATGTCCCGCCCGAAACAGGAGTGACGTTGGTGGTTGCCGAGCCGGTGTACCACAAACCGCTCCGCAACTCGCTTGAACTGCTGAGTGTAAGCATGTCCCACCGGCTGCCTGTCCATTTATAGCCATTTTTATACACATACTGCATACTATCTCCCGAACCCACTTTGATTTTGTAAGATGTATCGGAACAGGTATCACCCTTTACCAACAGTTCTTTTGCGCTGCTAAAGAGATTGTAGGCAGCACCATAGTTGGTAGGTATGGCAGATGCGCTGGTGTACTGGTTGGTACATGTCGTGTCATCATCATCTTCACTATCTCCTCCACCATAACAACTGCCGCCGCCAATCAACACTTTCGCATTTAAGGCACCCGCGGCATAAAGCGTCGTGTTACGAGCGACCGTATGTGTTTCAATTTTAGTTTGAAGATCCCTGTCAAAACGTCCGAGTTGTGCGTAGCCGTCGTTGAGCCATGCGTCATCCGAACCACTGCCATCTACATATCCTGGTCTCATTGGAATGATGACATTTTTAACGAGATTTGCCATTTTTTGCATATCATCGGCAGTGTAAGCTTTGCCGATACAGTACGCTTCGGTCATGAATGAGGCAACGGCGTTGCCGTGACTCGAGTCCGAACCAGGTCGTGAAAATTGGTTCCAGTTCCAGTTCCACCAGTATGCGGTACTGTCAGCAGGGTTTGCGCGGAGTTGGCCTTTTATTGAGGCATTGCTGTACATTGGGATACCTTGATACGCGATATTTTTCCAGACCGTTTCATATTGTGTTTTTTTTGTTGTGTCTGTCGTTAGTTGCGCAAGGTAAAGGCCGATCATCGCCCAATGACTTGCCATGTGCGTATTTGACCGGTAGAGGTTATCCAATCCTCGCGTATACCACTTTTCCCAGATATTTTTTTCGGTGAAAGCGAGTATCGCGTCGTATTGTTCCCGATAGGTTGCACTATTGTATACCGCAGGATTTTGCTTCATTGCATATAAGAGCGCCGGAACATACCGCCAGCCATAACTTTCGTAGAGCGGGTATTCTTTCCCATCATCACCTTTCTCGGAATTGGAATGATTAACCCAGGTTAGATAACTATCTTTAAACTGACTCGTTGAAAATGAAGATGATACCCTTGCAGTACCGATCATGTTATTGATATATTCAAGTGCCCGATCAAGATATTCCGTCTTGCCCGTTGCTTTAAACATCATGTAATTGGCGTCCAAGGCATACGCCATGTCATAGATAGGCCATTCATCACCAGAAAGACTTTTTGGCCGATAGGTCGAGTATTCGCTTGCCCATACTCCCCGAAACAATGTCTCCCACTGCGCAACACTGCGCAGATCTGCGGCATGAACTCGTTCGATCGGAGCAAGGGGTGCCGCCAACAATGAGGCTATAAGGAGCATTCCCGGGATCGAAAATTTTGATAACCGTACAAAATGCCGCATAGGGAAAGAAATTACTGATAATATCATCTATATTATGCTTATGATACCAGTCCCAGCGCGTTTTGCAGCACATATAACATGCCTGTTGGGGAAAACTGAAAAATAAACTACCTGAGCCAGCAGTCGGGCTTGAACCTTCTCCTACGTTAACAAAACGTGTGCGGTCCCCCAGACCCCACACCTCCACCAACTGAGCCACCTGTCGGGTTCGAACCGACGACCTACGGTTTACAAAACCGTTGCTCTACCAACTGAGCTAAGGTGGCGACTATGATTCTTGTTCTTTTTGCCCCTCGCGGGTAATGCCTTCAAGATAGCCGGTCACATTGGAGTGACGAGATAAAGCGTCGTGTCGACCACGTACCAACGTCGTCACTCGCACCAACCGTCGCTCGATCCTGGATGATACCAAACATACCATCCACTGTAGCAACTAGTCCAGAGGATTC
>CAZWIY010000060.1:0-4699 GCA_964634575.1 uncultured Candidatus Saccharibacteria bacterium
ATATCCATATGAGTACGTATCGCTTGGTTGACAGGGTCCGCTTGCCAATCCGCACTTGCAACACCTGCCACCTTCACTTCGCTTTCGTACACACGCTTGATGGTACTCAGAATATCTGCAACACGTTCCTGCTCCTTACGTACTGTAAAATTATAATATGTACGCAGCTGCAATCCGATCTGCTCAGCGAAAAGACGGCGAAAAGGATGTATACGCATCCGGTCTTGTTGTGATGGATCGATCCACATACGTATTAACTTCTCAAGATTGTTATAACCCAAACCGACAACGACACGAGGTACTTCAAGTTGACCCTTGTATGGGCCCGATTGAAAATACCTCACCGTAGGCAAAACACCTTGGGATAATTCTTCATGGATTCTGTTGAACTTTTTCTTAAGCTGTCTTGAAAACGTAACATCAACAGCGACTCCGAGGTGGCTGAGACCTTCTCCAAACTCGAGAATTTGATCGACACCCGCCACCCAGTCGTCATATTCTGAGGTGCCGTATGCTTTTGCCGCTTCCCCAAACCATCCCCCATTTTGCAACCTGTCAGCAACCAATGCTTCAAAAATAGTTGCTTGTCCCTTAGATATTATTTCATCGGCGTCATTATTATTTCTGGCTTCTTGTTTGAGTGTTTCAACCTTCGCAGTATCTTGTTGCACCCTATCCTCCCCGTATATATCCACAAAATCTGATGGATTAAATCTTGAATGTTCAAATCGTTCTGCTCTACGGTATGCAGTCTCCCACATTTCAGGGGAGAGTACTGCTTCTTGTCTTTCGGGCGTAAAACCTTCCATAATAGTGCTTTATATAATCATAATAAGCTCATGTGCCCCTGCGAAGAATCGAACTTCGATCAACGGCTTAGAAGTCCGCTGTTCTATCCATTGAACTACAGGGGCTTGCCACCACTATAGCAGGCCGAGCCGTTGAGCAAAAGCGACGACTAGCGGCTCGGATCGGGGATGGTCGACGAGCCGGCGGTCAACGATTCAAACATCGCTTGTTCTTTTTGCGCATCGGCAAGCACCGATTCGAGCCGTCGCAAATACCCCGGAGCAGATGTAGATACGGCCGTATCATAGCTGGCATGCTCCACCTGCCAATACACCCACAAGCCATAGCCGATAAGCCCCAACAACGCACACGCACCGACCGAAAGCAACACGAACCAATCGCGTACCGGCATCACGATCTCGCCGCGCTTTGCAGCATTCTTTTTTGAAGCAAGGTGTATGGTGAAATGATTGAGTGAAGAAAATTTCATGGCAATTTTGCTACGGTAAAAACAATGGAGCCTTCCCAATCGGCCCGTTTTTCCGTTGTGGCCGATTGCTCCGACAGTTCGAGATGTTCGATACGATTCGCATACGGCATATGCTCAATGAGCGACGCAAACCGATACACCTGCGCCCACGCGCCTTCAAACGTCACTCTGATGCTGATGACCCCATAGGTCGCATTGGTGCCCTTACCCGCGGTACCCTCAAGCGGTCGGGTTTCTTCGGACACCGCGGCGACCTTGGAAGAAACACCTGCGATGTGCGCGAGTTCTTCTATCTTTTCCAAAAAGGGGACGAGGTCGGACACGGCGATAAAGTGAGCATCCAATTGGCCCCGCTCTTGTTTGGTCTCTTCGACACGACGCGTCAGCAACGCGTCAGATGCCTGATGCGTCGATGAAGCGCTGATCGCCTCGGCAAGCGCCGCGACAGACGCTTGAGTGTAGCGCACTGCCCACGACAACCCGAACAATGCGGCGGCACTGACGAGTACCAGCATAACCGCGACGATCAGAGAACGTTGTAGTTTGCTTTTCGTACTCATGACGAGGATATGTTCAGTGTCGCCGTGATGGTAAAGTCGATATCGGCACTGCTTGCCAGGTCGGAAATAGGCAGGGTGACACTTTTAACATACGGTTGTTTTTGCAACAATTCCTGAAATGAAACCAGCGCGTCGCGCGAGGCACTGCGCCCCGCCACAATCAGTGTTTCAGCGCCGGCATCGGTACGGTCGTATCGCAACGACGACAACGTAATGCCTTCTGGTTGTTTTTGCACGATGTCGCCCATACGGTCGGTCACCGGCATATGCGCATACTTTGCACCCAAGAGGGCGATGCGTTGGTCTGCCTGCACCAACAATTTTTTGAGATTGTCCGAATCGGTGTCGGTTTGCGTCTGCTGCATCGCCCGCTGCGCTTTCAATTCTTGCGCCTGTATGAGGACGATAAAATACGACGGCGCGATGAATAACGCTCCGGTGATCAGCGTACCCGCCATGAAAAACAACGCGACGACCATCAAGCGGATGCGGTACATTTTGACGAGCTCCTGTCGATATGCGTTTGGCAGTAAATTGATCATAGCGATATTCCTTCACGTTCGAGCGAACGCAATGCAAGGCCGACCGCAGTAGCATATTTGAGCGACTCGCGATATGGCACCTCAGGTATCGTTTCATCGAGCGACAAAAGGTTGGACCACACATTACCCGAGGCGACCGGAAGCGTGAGCATCGCGGCCAAATACTGCGCAAGCCCTTTGATGATCGCGTTGCCGCCGCACAGTATGACGCGGTCGATCGATCGGGGACTGGGAATGTCTGCCGAACGATGCGCATTCCAATAGGCGATATGCTTGTTGATCTCGTCGCGCAATGCCTCGATCGTCGGAAACATGGCGTCGAACACTTTTTTATTTTCGGGAATATTCACGAGACCGTCTGTGGTCATACGCTCTTCCGCTTCTTTGGTGGAAACGTTGAGCGCTTTTTCAACGGCTTGTGTCAGACGATTTCCTGCAGTATCGAGCGTCGCGGTATATTCGAGCACCCCCTCCGATACGACCGATATTCCCGCATCGCTCGCGCCGATATCGACCAGCATCACCGTTTCGTGCACCTGCGTCCGTGACACGAGGCTACGCGCGATCGCGTGCGCCTCGATCTCAAACGAGAGCGGCTCCAGATCGGCAGCAAGAAACACTTCGAGATATTGCTGTACGATCCGTATGGGATACACGGAAACCGACACATTGAGGTGATGCTCGTCGCTGCTGCTGAGCGTCAGATAATCGATGATCACTTCATCGGGAGACAGCGGCACGTTTTCCTTGAGATGAAACTCGAGCGCTTGTTCAACCGCAAGGTTGTCGTCGTGCGGCAGCGATAGCTCGAAAAGATAGGCGTGCTCTTCGGGCAATGAAACATGCGCAAAGGACAAACGCGTCTCGCGCTGAATTTTTTTCAATACGCCGACCAACTCATCGACGTTTTTGATAAGCCCATGCTCGATAACGTCCTGCGGCAGCGGCAACTTTCCGATACGATCGGGAGCCATGCCTGATGCACTTCGTTTCAGCGAGACATATTTGACCGACTCGTTGGATATGTCGACACCGACCGCAGGCATGCGTATGAGTGATGGAATCGGAAAAAAGCGAAGGACCGTTGAAGAGATGTGCTTCATGTGTGGCAACGTATACGTATAGTATATCAGCCACTGCGCCATCCCTAAAAGAGACGGTGTGCACTACCCGAGCATCGTGCCGGGTGGTAATTCTTTTTCCGCGATCATGAAAGAAAAAATATCATCATCGCTGTGCGCCGCCAAAAGCATGCCGTTGCTTTCAAGACCTTTGAGCATACGAGGGGCAAGATTGGTGACAAACGGCAGCGTCTTGCCGACGAGCGTTTGCGGATCTTCGACATACGCAGCGATGCCGGAGACGATCTGTCGCGGCGTTTCTTCGCCGACATCGACGGTCAGACAGATAAGTTTATCGGTTTCAGGCACGCGCTGTGCCGTCAATATCTTGCCGAGCTTGATTTCGATCTTTTTGAATTCATCTATTGAAATGTTGTCCATACGGTCACTCTACTGCCCGACGGCGCGTTTGTCGAGATACGTCTGCAAGATGAGCGCGGCGGCGGCGGCATCGACGGGCGCATGCGAGTCCGGCGCACGCGTTTTTTCCGCATGTTCAAATGCGCGCCTCGCCTGAGCGGAAGTGAGGGTTTCGTCTTCATATACCACCCGACAGCCCGTTTTTTCTTTCAGCATATCGCCGAGCGCCCGTGCGCGTGACATGATCGCATTCTCTTCCCCGCTGAAATCACGCGAATCGCCCATGACAATGGTCGTGATATGCCGCACATGCACCAACTCGACGATACGCGCCACAAGCTGCGCATCGTTTGCAAATACCGCATACGGAAACGCAAACTGCCCGTCTTCACTCTCGCACGCGACGCCCACTCGCACGCGACCATAATCCAAGCCTATCGACCGCTCGTTGTTCATATCGCGAGCATACCACTTCAAGCGAAAATATGATACTATCGTGATGTCATGCTGAATGAACAAATGCTTTTATTTGCAGTCTTGGCAACCTTGTGGTCATTGCCATGGAAGGCGTGGGCTCTGTGGCTCGCGGCACGCCGTACCGAAAAATGGTGGTTCCTTGCCCTTTTGATCGTCAACACGTTCGCGATCCTTGAAATCATCTATATTTTTCTCATTGCCAAACGTCAGGATCATTGGGTGCCACAGGAGCATGCCCACGAATCATCTGACGATTCGGCACGGTAACATACGGAGAGGTGGCTGAGTGGTCGAAAGCGGCGGTCTTGAAAACCGTTGAAGGGCAACCTTCCGTGGGTTCGAATCCCACCCTCTCCGCCA
>CAZWIY010000061.1:0-4692 GCA_964634575.1 uncultured Candidatus Saccharibacteria bacterium
ATTAATCATTGATATGGAATTTAATCTCAAACGTGTTGGAAAGGTGGTGACTGTCAGTATGGTGATTTTAAGCGCACTATTGATTTTAGTGATGGTGATTGCTTTAAATAATCCTGATGGACAAGAAGATACATCCATACAAGAATCATCGAACTTTAATATTAGAGTAGAAAGTCAAAATGTGAAATTTGTTGACGGTAAATACCGCTATTTCTTTGGTATTCATAATTACGAGACATCCAAGAAATTTGTTGGATCAATCAAAATCGAATTGTTAAAGAAAGATGGGAATGTAATCGGTGAGGAGACTTTTGACGCGCGCAATCCTATAGGTCCTGGGTTGGGTGCTAGTGTTTATTTCGATATACATACTGGACCTATGCCAGAATTTACATCCGCAGATGCCGTTACTGGATTTCGTTATGAAGTTGTAACAGAGTCAGGCGCTAAGACTGGAGGAGCTGGGGATATAAAAGTTCCTGAGACAATCGAACGATATTAAAAAATTGATCTAATCAAAGAACGAGTTTGTAAAAAACAATGGCTCGAAAAATGGCCGAAGTTGCGGCTTGTCGAAGAATGATATAATTACGTTATGAACCAGTTTAAAGAAAACGTCTTTGCTGTTGTGCGTGCTATACCGAAAGGGCAGACTATGACCTACGGCGAAGTGGCGAAGCGGGCAGGGAACCCGGGTGCCGCGCGTGCAGTGGGGGCGATCATGCGCACCAACTATGATCCTGACATACCATGTCATCGTGTCGTAAAAAGTGACGGCACGCTTGGTGGATACAATCGTGGTGGCACAAAAAAGAAGCAATCATTGCTTGCCGCAGAACGGGATAAGGTTATGGCGTAACGGCAGCAGACTCTGCGACGGGCGATGGGATAGCAGTTTCCTCAATACCATACCGATTCATCAAAGTGAGCAGTACACCATTGGTCCAGCCAAAGCCATCCTGCAGCGCGTACTCGCCACCCGATGCCAGAGCTGAAGGATTTTCGACGTTGTATTTTTCCAGAAGCGCGCCGGTCGTTTCAAATACCGCGATATTGAGTTGGCACCAACGCTGCGCGATATCACGGGCTACGGTGTCGTGACCGTACTGTTTAAGACCGATGACCGATACATAATGAAGGGGTGCCCAGCCGTTGGGTGCGTCCCATTGCTCGCCTGACTGTACGAGGGTCGTCGCAAGTCCGCCAGCGCGCAAAAAAAGACGTGCGAGCGTCTGCGTAGTCACATCGGCCTGCGTCTGCGTGGCAATCTTTGCAAACAGCGGAAACATACCGGCGAGTGACAATGAATCCGAATATTTTTTCTCACTCAGGACGTAGTCGCAGTACCAGCCACGTTCATCATTCCAAAAATATTTTCGTACCGCATCCGAACGTTTTTTTGCAGAAGCTCTCATTTTTTCTGCTTGTTCTGTTTTACCTGCAGACTGATACGCTGTGGCGATAATTTCTTCAACCATCACCATAAGGGCGTTGAGGTCAACAGGAACAATGTCGATCGTGCGGATGCTGTCCAGTTTCCCGCCCGCTGCAAACCATCGGGTTGAAAAATCCCAACCGGACTCGGCGCCGGCACGCATATTGCGATAGAACTCTTTCGGATTTTCGACGTGTCGTGCCAACTCGACATCTTCCGCAAATCCTTCTTCTCGCGGAGTATCCGCACTGTCGAAAAAACGGTTCAATATTTCTCCGTCCGGCATACGTACCACATGCTCGGCGGCATTTGTTTTGTTTCGCTTAAAATTCGCATCGTGAGCACCGTACATCCAAAAATCATATTCTTTCACCAGCGCAGGAAGATAGGTGCGATATATCGCTTCGCCCTTGATCGAAGCGAGCAGGGCGACCATGTGCGCGAACATCGGGGGTTGCGAGCGGGTCATATAGTACGAACGATTGCCGTTAGGGATGAATCCATAGGTCATGATGAGATATGAAAAATTTTTCACCATGTCTTCGATAAGGTCGATACGGCCGCTTTCTTTCAGGCCAAGCATGGTGTAGTATGAATCCCAATAGTAAATCTCACGAAAACGTCCACCGGGGACAATATAGCGATACGGTAGCGGCAGTAGCGATGAGCCTTCGACAACCGAATCGGCCTCGCGCGTGAGTACGTCCCACATGTGTTCAATATGTTCCCGCACGTTGCGTGTGTCGTTGCCGACAGCCGTGGGAATATTTTGCGGCATGGTAAAATGTTTATGAACAAATTGTGCCGCGCTTACTTGTTGTGCGTATTCTTTCAGATAACGACGCACGATCTTGCGCGGGTTCTCGCGCGGTACGCAATCGACAAATGTTTTTCCGTCGAGAAGCGCATGGGAAAGTTGGACCGCATCAAACAACGCGCCAAATTGTTCACGCGGTGTGGGGACATGTTTGTTCCGCCCCTTCAATAAATTATTCGTCAATCCCTGCAACATATCAATAGTAAGAGACGTGCATATAAATGCGTCCTTACGATATAATCTATCATATATGACACAACGATCATATTTTTTTCTCGCACTTGCAATGCTCGCTTTAGTCGCCATATTTCCTCGTGCGACGGTGCAAGCGGCATCGTGCGACAATGCATCCACCGCTACCACGACGCCACTCCCTGGCCTGGGGGCGGCGTTCAATGTCTTCTCTTTAGCACATGAGCTCATCATCAAAGGCACCTGTACCGACAGCGGTATCTTGGCGACATTCGGTTCCGGTCAACAAAATCAGCTCATCTATAATCAG
Organism: uncultured Candidatus Saccharibacteria bacterium; assembly: GCA_964634575.1. Classification (GTDB taxonomy): domain Bacteria; phylum Patescibacteriota; class Minisyncoccia; order Phycocordibacterales; family UBA12088; genus CAZDRD01. The sequence continues at coordinate 2,755 of CAZWIY010000061.1, forward strand.
GCATATTACAGTGACGGCGGGACATGGCGAGCGGTGACACTTACCGGACAAAACAAGATCGGGCCATGGGTGGTAGGAAGTGCGTATGCTTCCATCCCTACTACGGCAAAACAAACGCAGGTGATCATGTATCTGTGTCAAAATATCGGCGGTACATGGAAGTGCGGTTGTCGTGACAATACGTGCCAAGTTCCGTATTGGCAATCGCAAACAATTGTTCGTGCAAGTGCGAGTACCGCAACGCCCCGCGCGCCCAGTGACAGTAGTACATGGGTAATGGGGTATTATGCCGGTTTTCAATCCGGCACCTTTCCGGCTTCAGAAATAAAATATGATTCGCTGACGCATATTGCCGTCGGTTCGGTCAAACCGAAACCGGACGGTACGCTCGATGCACGATTCGATAAAACGGGAGACGAAGGCACGGACATAGCCAAGCGTATCGTCAAGGACGCGCATCGCAATGGCAAGAAAGCGCTGTTGTGGGTAGGTGGCAGCGATTCGAACGATGTCTGGAAAGCCGCAGCAAGCGATGAGAATCGAAAAACGTTCGCACGCAACTTGCTCGATCTTATGGATGATCTGGGCTATGACGGACTGGACCTCGACTGGGAGCCGATCGATGCCGAAGATCAGGACGAAGTGCTTGCGCTTGTCAAAGAACTCCGTTCGCGCGACAAGGATGCGCTCCTCACACTGCCGGTGATGTGGGTGGCAAGCGGCAAGGATCGTACGAGTGAACTTGCGTGGTATGCGGACGTTGCAAACTACGTAGACAAGATATTTGTGATGACCTACTCGATGACCGGCACATGGTCGGGGTGGCAGAGCTGGTTTAGCTCGCCGTTGTATGGAGATACGACGAAAACGCCTGCCTCGATAGATTCTTCGGTACAAGCTTTTCGAAAGGCCGGTGTGCCGCGTCAGCAATTGGGCTTCGGTGTGGGTTTTTACGCACGTTGCTTCGTGCCGCCGGTGACCGGTCCACGCATGGACATTCCTTCCAACTACCTATGGAACGTCACCAACTTGCCGTACAGTACCGTGCTCGAAGTGCTGAAAGATCCGGAAGCAAAATACGCTTGGGATACGACCGCGCGCGTACCATATATCTACCGTCCTACATCATCGAAAACCAGTACCTACTGTTCGTATCTTTCATATGAGAATGAACAGTCGCTGCAAGAAAAGGCTCAGTACCTGCAAAAAGAAAGACTCGGGGGTATCATTGTCTGGACGTTGGGACTTGGTTATGTAGAGGGGGCCGCATCGGACAGGCAACAGCCGCTTATTGACGCCCTCTATAAAGGTGTGGTCGGATCAAAATAATCGGTACCTTCGTGGTACAATATACTCGTATGAATCGTACCATTGGCATCATTATATTAGTCGTCATCGCGATCCTCGCATTAGGGGCTGCGCTTATCGTATATAACCGCGGCAATTTAACTCCCGAAAATGTCGTATCGCATTTTTATGACGAATGGATACAGGCGAAACGTAATGGCGATCCTATCGAACGCGGTTTGCATCGCGAGAGTACCTATGTGACGCGCTTGTTCGGCACCTCAGTCGCTGCGATAAGCGAACGGCAGCCGGGATATGACCCGGTGTTGTGCAGCAGTAGCACGACTCCCAATACGTTTCAGATCATATCGACCACGCCGGTTACCAGCACGTCCACCAAAGCGCGTAGTACGGTTGGGATCCTGTATGCAGATGGGCAGAAAGCCGCAGATGTTTTTCTCGTCAAAAATGGCTCATGGTGGCGCATCGACGAGATCGATTGCTTGTCGCAAAATTAAGCCCACTTGCGCACACTGTGTTTTGTGGTATAAGGAAAACAGCGTGTTGCTGGTGTGTTTTGGGCACTCGACACACAGGCATATATTTTCCTGAGTGCTAAAGGGGAAAAATGATGAATATGCTTTCCGGGCT
>CAZWIY010000062.1:0-4678 GCA_964634575.1 uncultured Candidatus Saccharibacteria bacterium
TTTCGGTTCAAAGTTCCGCCAATCATCACCGCACCGAGAACTTGGTATTGGCATGATCCGAATAGTTATGGTCGCGGAATGATATTAAAATAGTACACCACTCCTTTACCTTGCATCTCCAAAAGAAATCATGTTAAATGATGTATCTTTTATGCAATGTATCATTTTAGCCGCAGGAGAAGGAACGCGCATGCGACCGCTGACACTCGAGCGGCCCAAGCCCTTGGTACATGTGGCTGGCGTACCCCTTTTGGAACACATCATCACGGCGCTTCCCGAGACGATCGATGAAGTGATCTTGGTCGTGGGCTACAAAGGCGATATGATCGTCACTCATTTTGGAGAACAGGCGCACGGCAAACGGATCCGCTACGTCTGGCAGGAAAAACCCGAGGGCACCGGCGCCGCACTGCTCGCCGCACGCGAGTTGCTACGAGGGAAATTCCTCATCCTGTATGGTGACGACCTGGTCGACACCGCAAGTCTTGAACGCGCCCTTGAAAAAGAGCTCGCTCTCTTGGCGATCGAGCACGACGAGCCCTCGCGCTTTGGGGTCATCCTTCTCAATGATGATGAAACGGTGCGGGACATTCTTGAAAAACCGGATGACCCGCCGAGCAACCTCGTCAGCACCAGCGGCATGGTGCTCGATGAACGTGTCTTTGCACATGTCGGACCACGTGAGGGCTATAAAGAAATTTTCCTATCGCATGCGGTTGCCGACCTTGCTCGCCATGCGTCGGTGCATGTTGTACGCATGTCGTTTTGGTGCCCTGTTGGCAGACCGGAAGACATCCCGGTCGCCGAAATGCTGTTGCGGCAAGGCGCGCATCTTTCGCCATCTGTGCGTTAATGTGCTTACACTTCCCTGCAGCCATGCTACACTACAATCATGGCAAATGCCTCTAAAGAGGTTCGTTATACGCATGAGGAGAGTCACCCGGCAGCCGCGCCGCATTTGCCACTGACGTGGCAAGCCTACGAATATCACCATCGGGAAAAAAGCAACGATTGGTTTTGGGCGTTGGGCATCATTGCGGTCGGTGGTATAGTGGCGGCCATTTTCTTGCACAACCTGCTCTTTGCCCTCCTTATCTTGGTGGCAAGCGTCGCTATCGGCTTGTTTGCCGCACGCGAACCCGACCTCGTTACGTTTGCGATCACGCGGCGCGGTATCCGTATCGATGACGATTTGTATCCGTATCAAAATCTCGATGGGTTTTGGATCGAAGATATTTCAGAAGCCCACGTGCCGAAATTGCTGTTGAAATCGAAAAAAGTCCTGATGCCGATGATCGTTATCCCTATTGAGGAAGTCGAACCTGAGGACGTCTATGCCGCTTTGCTTTATTTCCTGCCCGAAGAAGAGTTGCACGAGCCATTTGCGCACAAAATTATGGAATTTGTGGGCTAATCAAGGGGGCTTTTAAAAATTGCCGCTTTTTGCTACACTCCACGTACTGCCCTCGTAGTTTAATGGATAGAACATGGGATTGCGGATCCCATAATCAAGGTTCGATTCCTTGCGAGGGCACCAAAATACAATGCCTACGATTGTATCGCCTGGAAGGTGATATTGGTCGGGACGATAAAATGAGAGTCATTGATCGTTACCTGTTCGCATTTAACGCGGGAATCCGTGCGTAATTTTGCTTCAAGATCGGTATAGGTCGGCAGTGCGTTGAGTTGTGTTGAAGGCGAAAGCTGCTTTGGTACGAGTACGCCAGTCTGTTCTCCTTCTTTCCACATATAGGTTGCTGCGGCGGTGTAGAGTATGGTTGTTTTCTCGCCAGTGAGCGAGGTGCTTTCCAGGCGGACCCTGCCATTTTTGATGAGCGCAAGCGAGTCGGCACCCGTCGTCTTGTCGACCCATACGCAACGATACGAACCCTTCGTGATGAACGCCTGTTGCAGCCCCGTGCTCAGGGCAACATCTGTAGCGGGCACCCGCTGTGTTGCGGAAGGAGCAGTAGGCGTTTGTTTGTTGGACGAGTTGGATGTATTTTGCGCGGTATTTTTTTGAGTCGTGCTCGTTGCGGTTGTCGTGGCGGTGGCACCGTTTGTTTCTATCGGCTGTTCTCTGTTATTTTGAGGCAATGCCTTGAACGCAAAAACAAGTGCAATTGCGATGACGACAACTGCGATAATGATGATGAAATACCTATTCATAGGATTATTTTTTTATGAGTGACCGCGCAAGACGAGACTTTTTGCGCGCAGCCGCGTTTGCCTTGATGATGCCGCGTTTCGCTGCTTTATCTATGGCTTGATACGCTTTTGAGAGCAGTGCGGTCGCTTCTGCGGCCTTCCCTGCAGTGGTCAGTTGTCGTACTTCCTTGACGCTGTCTTTCATGACTTTGCTGCGGCGCAGGTTAAAGACCCGCTTGTGGGCGGCAACGCGTATTGCTTTCTTTGCTGATTTCGTGATTGGCATAATACAGGGAGGATACCATAGCCGCTTAAAAAAGCAAGCAGCGGCCGAAACAAGGCCGCTGCTACGATACGCCATATACCCTCACCTTAGACTGCTTTCGGCTCGAGGATACGTATCGCTACGAATAGTGCCCCCGAGATAAGGAATGTCGCCGACAAAATTGTCACCGCTATTACGCGATGAACAGGTGGGCCGAACAACCCGCACAAAATTGCGAAGGTTAACATTCCCGAGAATAGGACGGTAAACAAGACACCGTACCTGAACGCCGGAAGGAAAGGCAGTTCAAAATTGGGTGGCCCATAGGCCTCCTTGGATATCGCGTCTATATCTTCGGCCAAATTTCTGGGGGAGATATTGGGACGAGTGGCCAGTGGAAACCTGATCACATTTGTCTCCATTCTCTTTCCTCCTTGGATCCTTGGATCCGAACAAAACTAACTTTCAGTACTATACCTTAAAAAATATAAATATGCAAGGCTAGGCTCCCTTCCGCTTTGCACGCACACGATCAAGCTCGGTGAGATATTTCTTGCGCAGACGGACGCTTTTTGGCGTGATCTCCAGATATTCGTCCTCATTCATGATCTCAAGTCCGCGTTCGATCGTAAGAATGTATGCGGGCGCAAGCGTGATGTTTTCATCAGAGCCGGACGCACGCATGTTGGTGAGCTGCTTGCCCTTGGTCGGATTGACGGCCATGTCCTCGCCCTTGGAGGTGTTACCGATCACCATACCTTCGTACACTTCGGTGTTGGGTTCGATGTACAGCACGCCACGATCCTGCAAATTCCACAGCGCGTAGCCGAGCGCTTTACCCTGCGCCATCGAGGCCATGGAACCGACGTTGCGATGCTTGACGCCATCGACAAATGGACGAAAGCCGATGAAACGAGTCGAATAGATCCCCTCCCCTTTGGTATCGACGATGCACTGGTTGCGATACCCCAGGAAACCGCGCGTCGGCCCTTCAAAGACGAGCCGCACCGTATTGCCGTGCGTTTTCATTTCCTTGAGAATGCCTTTGCGCATGCCGACTTTTTCGATGACGATGCCCTGCGACTCGGTTGGCACGTCGATCGTCACTTCTTCAAATGGTTCGAGTCGTTTACCCTCTTCTTCTTTAAAGATCACCTGGGGCTGCGAGACTTGCATTTCGTATCCTTCGCGGCGCATCTGCTCAAGCAAGATAGCGAGGTGCAGTTCGCCGCGGCCGGAGATCTTGAAGCCCTCGCTCACTTCGTCGACACCGGAGAAGTCGACCTTAAGACCGACGTTGACCTCGAGCTCGCGTTCGATGCGCTCGCGCAATTGTCGGCCTGTCACAAACTTCCCTTCACGTCCGGCAAATGGCGAGTTGTTGACGATCATATTGAGCGAGAGCGTCGGCTCGTCGACCTGGATCGACGGCAAGAGTTCCGCATTTTGGTCGGTCGTCACTGTCTCACCGATGTAGATCTCGGGAAGACCGGCCAACAGCGCGATGTCACCCGGCCCAACTTCTTGTGTTTCTTCGCGTGCAAGGCCTTTAAAGGTAAAGAGTTTCGTGATCTTGCCGCTATGCATCGTGCCGTTTGCACTTTTTGCATATACCATTTCTCCGGTACGTGCCGTGCCTTCGTACACACGCACGACCGCCATACGACCAAGGAAATTGTCGTACGCAAGGTTAAATGGCTGCGCACGTAGCGACACGTCAGCCTTGCCACCGGCTGCCGGCACCTGTGCGATGATCGTATCGAGAAGCGGTGCCAGGTCTTTCGACTCGTCATCAAGTTTCATCTTTGCGATACCCTCACGCCCGATCGCGTAGACCGTCGTAAAGTCGAGTTGTTCGTCGTTTGCGCCAAGATCAAAGAACAGCTCGAACACTTCATCATGCACGCGCTTGGGGTCGGCCGCAGGTTTGTCTATCTTATTTAAAACGACGATCGGCTTGAGACCGAGCTCAAGCGATTTTTTCAAAACGAACCGTGTCTGCGGCATCGGGCCCTCCTGTGCGTCGACAATGAGAAGCACCGAATCGATCGAACGCAGCACCCGCTCGACTTCGGACCCGAAGTCGGCATGGCCGGGCGTATCCACGATATTTATTTTCGTTCCCTTCCAAAAAGTCGCGGTGTTCTTTGCATAGATCGTGATGCCCCGCTCGCGCTCCAAGGTGTTGGTGTCCATGCTCATCCCTTCCTCAAAGGCACCCGTCTGCCGCATGATAGCGTCAGTCAAGGTCGTTTTCCCGTGGTC
>CAZWIY010000063.1:0-4628 GCA_964634575.1 uncultured Candidatus Saccharibacteria bacterium
AAAATAAAAAATCCCTCTGTGGGGATTCGGTTGCTGAACATGTACAGATCAAACCATCACCCCGCAATCGTTTGCGAAATAATGGTAATGATTGTCGAGCTGTTCATACCCGAATAATAGCGAAAAGGCATCATATGTCAAGAAAATCTATTGATCAGTCGATGTTGCACTATCTTCGATCAAGACGAACTTGCTTGGCATACCATTGAGACGAACACTATCAAGCGATACCTGTTCCACAGCAGAAATGCTTGCGGAAAACGGTTTTTCATCGAGCTGTTGCTGTGGACATTGTGGGTTTGTTTCATGTGTCGTGAGGATCAACATCATCTTGTCAGCCGCAGAGGTTGTTGCTTGGGCCTCGAGCGTAAAACAGGCCGTGGGCGTAACAAAGACGCCCGAATACGTATGCGTACCGTTTACATACGCATGATGCACCTGCACCACATCAAGTGGCGGTAACGAAGAGACGTCGGGCAACGCCGGTGAAGATGTGACACTTCCCGTGTCATCGGTATCACGGGACGTATTATCCGATTCTTTCTCCGGCGTACTGGACAATAAATCTAGCGCGCGCTGCGCCATAGCCAGCGCCTGTCGGAAAAGGTACGCGGCATCATCGTTATCTTTGGTCGCCACGGCGATATCACCGCGCAGTAGAAATGCTTTTGCATCTTTCAGAACATTGGTAGCGCGCAGACCCTCCGCTCCATCAGTATTGATCTTGAGCACGCCTTGCTGCGCTTGAGCAATGGTTCCTTGTGCACGAGTGCGCATTTTGGCGATCTGCGCCTGCTGCAACGATGTTTCACTTGATACATTCTCTGTCGATGTTGCGACACCGTCTGACGACGGCGCTATTTCAATTTGAAACAATACTTCGGCATCCAAAAGTCGCGTTATCGTGAGCGCATTTGCGGCAGCTTCTTTAAACGCTCGATATGCGTCTCCATATTTTCCCTGAGCAAGCAGGTCATCCCCCTGGGTAAAGGACGTTTCGATGGCATCAATACGGTTTTTCGTGTTGGCCGCCGAGTCGGATTGCTGATCATTGATCTTTCCCAAAAGCACATACGCCTGATCAATATTGGCACGTGCGGTGGTGCGCATATTGATTACGAGCGATTCCTTGAGTGTCGCTCCCTTTTGTATAGACGTGGTGCTTGTCGCATCATTATCGGTGGAGGTGCTCAGTTGAAAGGCCTTCGTTTGCGCATCTTCGCTCAGGCGCGCAAATGCTTTCGCGGCAACCCGCACTTGCCCCACTAAGTCTGTAGTCTGTGGCGTCGGATCATCCTTATCGACAGCAAGTCGGGCTAAAATCGCTTCATGCGCTTCAAGCGTTGTGGCAGCATCGGCGCTCGCTTGTGCGGCAGCGGCAGGGTTACTCTTTTCCAATTCCTGCGTTTGCTCTTTTAAAGCCGTGGCGTGCTCCGCAAAACGTAGTGCAACTTCCTGACCTTTCGCCGTATCGAGTCGGCCTTGAGCCGTCAAGATACTCGCCTCTTGAAGACGGCGTTCCGCAAGTTGGGAAAGCCATGCGATACGTGCTTGCTCTGAAAACATCATAGCGCTGACTACCGGCTCATTAACACCGACCTTAACCGAATACAACGTATCTCCCGGCAACGCACTCTCGGCAGCATAAGAAACTCCCGCACTCATTGAAATAACCAAAAGCGCTACAAGTGAGGCAGGGACCAATCGGGAACGAGTGAAACTAGCAAGCGTTTTGTTATCGAACCATGCATTCCAAAAACGCATCGTTTTTTGAGTTGTGACACGGATCGGTTTCATCTCCATATAACGAACCAATTTTTCACGCATCAAAACCTGCTCATTACTTGAGAGGTATACGGTTTGTCCGATAGTATGCAATTGTTCTTCAAAACGATTCATTATGTTTTTGAAAATTCCTTCCGCAACCATGCAATGCCACGATGTATGCGCACTGAAACGACATTGACATTTTCTCCCAAAATTTCGGCTATCTCCTGCGGCTGCAAGCTGTCGATATACCGCATCACGACGACCTGACGATATTGTTCGGGCATACGCTCCAGGTACGACTGAAGACGTTGCGCGTCAAGCTTTATTTCAAGTGCCTCAAGTCCCCCCTCGTGCAGTTCCTCGAACGCACCTTCAGGTACGTCGCTTTCATCCAGAAGCGCATCGAGCGATTCTGACGTTTTGCGACGATATTCGTCAATAATGAGATTGTTGAGCGTCCGAAACAGGAAGGGCTTGAATTCTTTTACGTGGTTGCCCTTGACAAGATAGTCCCACGTCTTTGTAAACGTGTCCTGAACCAAGTCGTGTGCCAAATCCTTGTCACTCACGCGAAAAAAACCATGCCTGTACAAGACATCTGCATACGCGTCAAATGCTTCGAGAAACTCCGTTTCTTGGTTCATTCATCTACTCTATTAGACGGCGCGCTAAAACGACTCTTTCATATCCCCAGACCAGCGCTACTATACCGAACAGTACGCTTATCATACCGTTTTTGGTGCAAGCCGCAAAGCCTGTCTCACTCAATACTCACCCTTTTCGTGCTACACTTTTCACATACTACTCGTAACGTAACGCATATGATTGCACATGTATCAATTCCTGTGAGCGATTATCAAAAAGGGAAAGAATTTTATAGTACCGTGCTTACGCCACTTGGCTATAAGCTCAACATGGATTTTCCCGAATTCAATGCCGGAGGTTTCATGGAAGGCGGTCATACAAGCTTTTGGGTCGTCAAAAAAGAGACAGGCCCAACGCATGTCGCCTTTCTTGCAGAAAGCAAAGAAGCAGTACAGCAATTTTATGACATTGCCCTCAAAAACGGCGCAACAGACAACGGAGCGCCCGGCTTTCGCACGCAGTACAGCCCCGACTACTATGCGGCATTTTTCATAGACCCTGATGGCAACAACATTGAAGCCTGCTATTTTGGAGAGAAGGCCCTGGAGGCGAAGTAAATAACATGTTGAAAACAATGGCTCGTTTAAGTATTGATGGGGATAATGTGTGGCATTTTCCCCTGCTCATTATTCAATATCGTCTTCTTATTTAGAAACACTTCTTCGGGCTGCCGGGAATCGAACCCGGATCTCGCGCTCCCAAAGCGCGTATACTACCACTGTACTACAGCCCGTGATCGCTCTGGGAGAGCGATCACGCAGGTGAACCCTCTCAAACCGAAGCAACTTGATAGTACCATGCTTCTATTGTTTATTCGAGCATCACGTTCTCTATAAGAAACACTCTTCCCTTTTGCTCCTCTTGCCCTAAGTATACTGCGGCGACGTCTACTACGATCTTTTTGTTACCAAATTTTGGAAATTCTATGAGAAATGTCTCTATGATACGCCGTAACTGCTGCATTTTATGGAAATTGACTCGATCCTCGGGCAAATAACCATTTTTTCGATATCGCTCGACGTCTTTAAGCGTCTTAACGACTGTCGCTTTGACTTCAATAAAATGAATCTCCCCTCCTCGCGAGGCGACAATATCAATTTCTCCCCATTTCTTGCGATAATTTTGAGATATAACCCTAAACCCATGGGCTTCCAAATACCTTGCCGCAATATGTTCACCCGTAATCCCTGTACTGTTTCTGGCCATAATAAGCAAAAAGACTTCTTTAAGAATCGTCCTTTATACACATATCCACCGAGTTATCCACAGTTTTTGTGAAAAAAGGCTGCCAAAAACGAAAAGACATGCGCTTTTGGATAAAGAGCACGTCTTTTCGTTGGTGCGGGTAGGGGGAATCGAACCCCCGTCTCGTCCTTGGCAAGGACGCATCATACCACTAAACTATACCCGCATGTGTACCATCTATAGCGTAAATAATTTGTAAAAAGTGGGTAAGACTTGGGCTAGCGCCCCGGAGCGCACACTTTTTACAAATTATTTACGCTATCATACTATTAAGCCCCGTTTTCTTCAATCTTTTTTTCTTTATGCCACAAAATCGAAGGTAGTGATTCGGATATTTTAAGTCGCATAGGCATGTGGGCGATGTGTATGCCCTGCTTGCCTGATACGTCGCTCAAAAGGATTCCCTGCGACGTGAGATGTACGGCGCAAACGTACCGCGCAGCAGCGTTTTCCTTCAAAGCGTCATGTTCTTCTCCAAAAACTTTTTTGACGAAAAATTCGTCAGGGTCCAAGAGGTTATTGGTTTCATGCTCTGAAATGGCAATTTTGCTTCTCAAAATATTCAGCAAGATGCCGACTTTCTCAAGATCAACTCTCCATTCAACATGTCGCTTGACAAGAACTGACTCAATGACGCCTTGCCCTTCAAGGCGTCGCACGATCGCGTCAACCGTTGTACGTGGCAAGTTGGCACGACGAGCGATGATCGTGACTTTCATCTGCCCAAACGTCGCAAGAGTAGTAAAGGTGCGGATTTCACGCGCATTGAGACCAAGCAGGCTGAGTTGATCGATAACAAACTGCATATACATACCAGTATACACCAACTGCCGATTTTTTCGTCAAATCTACTGTAGATATCTTACTATGCCCATTCTTTTATAGCCTCCGAAATTTCATCGTAACATTCTTTACAACGGTGGTGTTTCTTCACCCTATTCTCGCTGTCTGGCGGACTGAGCAACATC
>CAZWIY010000064.1:0-4611 GCA_964634575.1 uncultured Candidatus Saccharibacteria bacterium
GCGGCAACCGGCAAACCGCTCATTGCGCACATGCACGCGACCGAATTTGACCGCACGGGCGGACAGGTCAATCAGAACGTGTATGCAATCGAACGTCGTGGCATGCATACGGCCGATCGTGTCGTGGCGGTATCGGGATACACCAAAAACATACTCATGGACAAATACGGAATTGCCGAGGAGAAAGTGGAGGTGGTGCACAACGGCATCGATCCCGATGATGCCGTGGTAGTCGAGCATCGTGAAGCGCATATACATGAACTCAAAAAAGCGGGCAACAGCATCGTCTTGTTTGTTGGACGGTTGACCCTCCAAAAAGGACCTGATTATTTCTCGCGCATGGCAAAACGGGTGCTTGAATACAAAAAAAATCTCGTGTTCGTGATCTCGGGCTCGGGCGATATGGAGCGGCAGATCATGGATGAAGCCGCGTACTTGGGTATCGCTGACCACGTGCTCTTTGTCGGGTTTTTGCGCAACCATGCGCTTGCCCGTATGTATGCGATGGCCGATCTGGTCGTCATGCCGTCGGTATCGGAGCCGTTTGGGATCGTGCCGCTTGAGGCATTACTCAATGGTACGCCGGTCCTACTCTCGAAACAGTCAGGCGTGCGAGAGGTGGTGCACAATGCGTTGGTTGCCGATTTTTGGGATACCGAAGAAATGGCAAACGAGATCCTTGCGGTGGTGTCGCATACGGCACTCCAGCAGACATTGGCCGAGAGCGGCAGGCTCGAAGCACGACAAATCCAGTGGCAACGCGCTGCCGCCCGATGTATGATGATATATACGAAGTTATTGGGGTCAATGTCATTACAAACCGTATGAGTTCCGTTTGTTTTTATTTTCAAGTACATCAGCCACGTCGCATTAAACGATATCGTTTTTTCGATATCGGTCACGACCACGATTATTTCGGCGATAAGAGCGAAAGCAACGTCAACAACGAGCGTATTGTCAAAAAGGTGGCGGCGAAATGTTATCTGCCCGCCAACGAGACATTGCTTGCCGCACTGAAAACGTATCCCCAATTCAAAGCGAGCTTTTCCATCTCAGGCATTGCACTTGAACAATTTGAAGAATATGCGCCGGAGGTCATCGAATCATTCAAACGGCTCATCGATACCGGACGCGTCGAACTGTTATCTGAGACGTACTATCACTCGCTTTCGTTTTTGCGTTCGATGCCTGAGTTTCGTCAACAGGTCAGCATGCATCGCGAAAAAGTGCGCGACCTGTTTGGGGTCACTCCTGTCGTTTTTCGCAATACTGAACTGATCTATCGCAATGACATTGCTCAAGAGGTTTCCAACATGGGTTACATCGGCATGCTTGCGGAAGGTGCCGACCACCTGCTTGGCTGGCGCAGTCCGTCGTTTGTGTATCATGCAAAAGACGATCCGACCTTTCGCCTGCTTTTAAAACATTATAAGTTGTCCGACGATATCGCATTTCGGTTTTCCAATCGGGGCTGGGAAGAGTATCCGTTGACTTCCGAAAAGTTTAGTCAGTGGGTGAATGCCCATAATGGCAATGCCGACGTCATCAACTTATTCATGGATTACGAGACGTTTGGCGAACATCAATGGGAAGATACAGGCATTTTTCACTTTCTGTATGCATTGCCACGCGAGATCCTCAAACATCCGGACAACGATTTTCTGACTCCCTCGGAAGCGATGCTCCGTTACCCGACTGTAGGAGAGATCGATGCACCGTTCTATGTGTCGTGGGCCGATATCGAACGCGATCTTTCCGCGTGGCTTGCAAACCCGATCCAGCACGATGCGCTGCGTGCGCTCTACGAGCTTGAAGACGCCGTACGGAGCACCAAAGATCGGAGTATTCTTACCGATTGGCGGCGGCTGACGACATCCGACCACTTCTATTATATGTGCACCAAATGGTTTTCCGATGGCGATGTGCATGCGTACTTTAACCCTTATGCATCGCCGTACGAAGCATTCATCGCATACATGAACGTTATCAACGATATGCGTATCAGGCTTGGCAAAGCTCCGAAACAGCTGACAGTGGGAACATTTACCGACAAAATCAAACGAGCATTAGAAGCATTAAAAAATTAATGTATGCCACAAACGAAAAAAACAAGTGCGGTGCGCGAAGCAAAACCCGCTGAGTGTTTTTGGGTTAACCATGGTCCGGTGTGCAAGACAGTCGCAGAGCTACAGGCGGCTATCAAAACGATGTCAGACGCGCAATACGCGTATCATACCAGGCGGGGCAGTAATGATTTCGCAACGTGGATGCAGGATGTCATGAAGCATCCGCAATGCGCGGCGAAACTTGCGCGGGTGCGCACGCAGTCGGGAGCGGTAAAAGTGTTTGATAACTGTAAGGACTGACGTCTATGGCACGGTCCATTATTTTGGGAAATGGCAGCATGCTGGTCGGGCTTGATGAGTGCGGGCTCGTACGCGATCTGCATTATCCGCGTGTCGGACTTGAAAATCATGTCGGTGGACAGCTCAAACATAAGATCGGCGTCTATGTCGACGGCGCGCTGTCGTGGATCGACGACGGATCCTGGCGCATCACGATCGCTTATGCCAATGACTCGATGTGTTCAAATATTACCGCCGCTCATGAGCGTATCGGTATCGAATTGCGCTTTTCGGATGTGGTCTACAACGAAAGCAGTCTTTTTATACGATTGATCCATATGGTGAACAAACGTGACGAGAAGCGAGAGATCAAACTATTTTTCAATCAACAGTTTCACATTGGTGAAATGTCTCGAGGCGATACGGCATATTTCGCGCCCGACATTCATTCCATCATACATTACAAAGGCAGGCGAGTATTTCTTATCTCCGGCAAGGTCGACGGCAAATTTTTCGATACCTATAGTGTGGGACTGTTAGGCATTGAAGGGAAGGAGGGTACGTGGGCGGATGCGTACGACGGTATACTCTCGCAAAATCCGATCGAGCACGGGTCGGTCGATTCGGCCATAGGTTTTTCGCTTTTTTGTAATGGTGGCGAGGAAAAAGAGATCACATACTGGATCGCTGCGGGAAAGAAGTATAAAGATGTCGTGGCACTGCATAAAGACATCAACACGCGAGGCGCGCATCATCTCCATAAGACAACGACCGATTTTTGGCACGCATGGGTCAATGCGCGCGACCTGTCATTTTGCGGGCTTTCCCAAGAAGTTATCGATCTGTTCAGGCAATCGTTGTTCGTGATGCGTGCTCATACCGACAACGATGGCGGGATCATCGCTTCAAGCGATTCGTCCATCCTCCAATATGGTCGTGATACATACAATTACGTATGGCCACGCGACGGATCGTATATTGCTTCCGCATTTTTACGTGCCGGCTACCCTGACCTCAGTGAACGGTTTTATGCATTTTGTAATGATGTCATTACTGAAGACGGATATTTGCTGCACAAATATCGTTCCGATCGATCCCTCGGTTCTTCATGGGAGCCGTGGGTACAAGAGGGCAGGCCGCAGTTGCCGATCCAGGAAGATGAAACGGCAATCGTACTTGCGACACTGTGGGAGCATTATGATAAGACTAAAGATCTTGAATTCGTCGAACGTATCTACAACTCATTCATCAAAAACGCCGCTGATTTTTTGTGCGAGTATCGTGATAAAAAGACCGGATTACCGAAACCAAGTTTCGATCTGTGGGAAGAGCGCTACGGTATCTTCACTTACACGGCCGCTTCGGTGTATGGAGGACTCATGGCCGCATCCCGCTTTGCCGCGATGCTCGGCAAAGAAACCCCTGCACGCAAATGGCTTGCAACGGCCGAAGAGGTTCGTGCAGGCATTATGGAATATCTGTATGACAAACAGGGCGGGCAATTTTTCAAATCGATACATCTCGACGATAAAGGTGCGGTTGTGGCCGATAAGACGTTCGACGCATCGAGCGCATATGGCGTCTTTCGTTTCAAAGTGCTCGATGCACACGATGTTCATCTCGCGCGCGCGGTTGACTTGACTCTTGAACATCTCGCCATTCGGACCGATGTGATGGGTATCGCGCGATATGAAGGTGACCAATACTATCGTGTCCATGCCGACATGCCGGGCAATGCATGGTTCATTCCGACTTTTTGGTATGCCCAATACAAGATTGCCCGTGCGGAAAATGATAACGATCTGGAATCGGTACGCGAAACATTTGCAAAGATAAAACGATTCGCTACGTTTGCGGGAATGTTTTCCGAACAACTCGACCCTCTCTCGGGCGGCACCCTTTCGGTTTCTCCCTTGGTATGGAGCCATGCCGAATTCGTACGTTTGGTACTTGACTATGCCGAACGTATGCAGATGCTCGGCCTGTGTGTTCTCCCTAAGACCCCATAAGAAAGCGTGCGATATGCTATACTGAAAGCATGACACACCTTCTTATACGGTTTCTTGTCGTCGTATTCTCAGTCCTCCTTGCGGCAAAAGTTATTCCCGGGGTGACCGTGACAAACTTGACAAGTGCAGTATTTGTCGCTCTTGTACTTGGCGTGCTCAATGCGACCGTACGTCCGATTCTCGGTCTGTTGACGTTGCCTATCACCTTACTGACGCTCGGGCTTTTTATTCTTGTACTCAATGCACTGATGTTTTGG
>CAZWIY010000065.1:0-4186 GCA_964634575.1 uncultured Candidatus Saccharibacteria bacterium
GTGTGGATGTCGATGTAGTTTGACATACCATCTTAAACAATCTTCTCTAGTTCCTGTTTAAGAAGTGGGAGATCGGTGACGATCGTATCCCAAACAACATGTAAATCAATATCAAAATAGTTATGAATCGCTCTATCTCTAAAGCCAGCGATATCCTTCCAGGGTAAATCAGTTTTTGATTTCGTATCCTCTGTAATTTTCTTAGACACTTCTCCAATCAATGCAAACTGCATAATAACGGCGCTTTGGGTCTTGGCATCTGCAAAAAAAGCATCCTTATCAAGACCAATCACAAACGACTCGATTTTTCTGATTGAGTCGAGCATTTGATCAATGTAGACTTGATCATGCTTCATAGACGGTCTTCAGGTCAGTAAGAATATACGGCTTGAGAAATTTGTTGACACTCTGATCAGTTACGACATCCACTTTTCGCCCAAGCGACTCTTCCATTTCACGGATCAATCGGGAATATGCGATAAGACCCATGGGTTTACCAAGTGTAACAAGCAGATCAACATCGCTCTCCGGAGTATCTTCCTGACGCGCCACAGAACCAAAAACCGCAGCGCGCTTGACGCCGTGCGCACGGAGTATGGGCGTTATTTTTTCTTGAATAGTGTTCACTTCCATGGCTATATTATAGCACATTTTTCTGGAATAGTTTTCCATCCACTCCCGCGGTGTTGAGGTGGGTGTGGATGTCGAGGTAGTACGCCATTAGTCTTTTCTCGGAAACAACGACTCCGGCATGGTGTGCGTTTTGACCGCTATTTGTATGGTTTCTGCAGTTTGTGGCATGAAGGGTGTCAGATGAGTGGCGATTTTGTAGATGTGGTGCACGAGCTTTTTGATATCGGCAAGTGCTTTATCTTTTGTTGCCTCGTCTTTGACCGCTTTGAACGGCTGATGCTCCTGAATATACTGATCGCCTTTTTGGATATGCTCAAAGATGAGATCCATCGCGCGGTTGAATTCGTAGGCTTCTATCTGCACGCTGACGGCGTCTTCAAACCGTTCGTCGTCTTCGGTGAGCATAATAGGACTTGAAAGATGCGTTGTTGCCATTTTCATCACGCGCGCGACGAGGTTGCCAAGGCCATTGGCAAGGTTGCCGTTGTATGCTTCTTTGAAGCGTTCCAGGGTAAAATCGCCGTCTTCAAATGGATGGATGTGCCGCACAAGAAAGTAGCGTAGCGCGTCGGTACCGTATTCATCCACAATATCAAACGGATTAATAACATTGCCGAGCGACTTCGACATCTTTTGTCCTCCACTGGTGATAAAACCATGGATCATGATTTGGCGCGATGGTTCGAGTCCCGCAGACATGAGCATCGCCTGCCACATCGCCGATTGCTGGCGCAAATTGTCTTTGCCCGCACACTGTACTGATGGCCACCAGTCTTTATACGTTTCGTCAGGCCAACGAAGCGTGGAAACATAGTTCACAAGCGCATCGAACCACACGTACATCACCTGCGCATCGTCGTCAGGTACGGCAACACCCCATGGCATTTTATCTTTGAGACGTGAGATGGAAAAATCTTCAAGTCCTCCCTCTACAAACGTCTTTATTTCATGCAAACGCGACGAAGGTACAACAAAATCAGGCCGTGATGCATACAAGTCAAGCAAAGCTTGCTGATATTTCGAAAACCTGAAAAAATAATTTTCCTCTTCAATGGTCTCTAGTTCAAGATTTGGATGCAGTGGACATGTTCCGTCGATGAGTTCCGAATCGGTCTTCTCGAGTTCGCAACCGACACAGTACTTGATCTTATAGAGTTTTTTGTAAATATCCCCCTGCGCATCGCAACGCTTCCAAAATTCTTGCGCAGCTTTTTTGTGATGCGGGTCAGTCGTGCGAATAAAATGAGTGTAAGAAAGGTTGAGCGCTTCTTTTAGTTTTCCAAAACGTGCCGCGTATTCGTCTACATATGCCTGCGAATCCTTCCCTGCCTCAAGCGCCTTACGATATATCTTGATGCCATGCTCGTCGGTGCCGGTGTTGAAAATAACATCATCGCCCATGAGGACGCGGTGGCGCGCAATTATGTCTGCCTGTACGATCTCAAGCGCGAAGCCGATATGCGGGTCGGCATTGACGTATGGCAACGTAGTGGTAAGCGAATATCGCGACATATCATCCGGCCTGCAGAGCCTCATGCTCTTCGATGAGCTTTTGCTTACCCTTTTGCACGTCCGAGATGAACTCGCGCAAGGCGGCGGCGACGGGCACCGAAAGGATGATACCCAAAAAACCGGCAATTTGCGCACCGACAATAAGCGCCAAGACAACAAGTAGGGGCGGCAACCCCACTACCTTTTGCACCACCAAAGGATACACCAGGTGGGCCTGGAATTGATTGACCACAACATAGAGCAGCACTACCATCAGCGCCAGCGATGTTCCGCCGTCGGCAAACCCGATCGCCACTGCAGGCACCGCGGCAAGTATGGACCCAAAAACGGGAATGAGTTCCAAGAGGGCCGCAACCACCCCCAACAAAAAAGCATAGCGCACATCGAGGACCGCCAAGCCAGCCCATACCAGCACGCCTGCCATCAAGGACAGGAGCACTTGCCCCTGCATCCAGCGACCGATCTTTCGTTGCGAACGTCGCCACAAGTCGAGTATGTACCGATGTTTTCTGACTGGAGTGATGAGTCGCAGAAAATCATCGATGCCGGTATCTTGAACGGCAAAATAAAATGACAGCACGACGATCAACACGAAAGAAAACAAACTACCGAACAATATGCCGACTGCCTCAAACGCCCCCGATGATGCGCTGGTAAATATCCCCTGCAAGCTGGTGATCATCTCGAGAATGGCGCTCTGATTGGCAATATCGAGACCGGGAAACAGCGATTTACCGATACCATTCGACAGTTGAAACGTCTCGACGTACTTCGGTATGGTTGTTATAAAGCCACTTGATTCGTGCAGGAGGGGCGGCAAGAAAAAGTAGCATGCCGCAGCACCCAGGGCCGCGATGAGCGCATAGAGGACGATCACGCTCAGTACTCTCGGCATACCGCTTTTCATGAGCCATTGCACGGCGGGCTCGACCGCTGACGCGATCACAACGCCGGTCAGCACAACAAAGATGATCTCGCGCAGATACCACAGCAGTCCGACCAGCACGACAGACAGGATCACTGTCACAATGGTGGTGGGAGAAATGATCACCTGTATCGATTTTTCGCGCGTCATACTTTGACTGTAGCATGAACACGGCTCTTCGTGAAGAAAGGCCTTCTTCGTTGAGGATATTGGGCGGCAATTATTTTGCGAGTACTTCCTCGATATTGGTAAACGATGGTTTGGGACCAACCAGGGCGAGTTTGAACTTTTCGGGGACAAAAAGAAGCTTGGCGACACGCTGTACGTCAGCAGTGGTAACGGCGCGTATTTCTTTGACACGCTCGGCAGGAGTCTGGCGCGGATGGTTCAACACTTCCTGTATGCCGTAGTACTCGGCCATGTCGTCGGATGATTCGAGTCCGAGCATCATGAGACCGGTTGCGTGATTCTTTGCTTTATTGAGTTCTTGTTCACCCACTCCATCACGCGCAACACGCATTGCTTCGTATGCGAGCGCTCGCACCGCTTCGGCCACACGAGCATTGGGCACACCAGCATGCAAGGTAAAGTTGCCGTAGGTGTTATACGTATTGACTGATGCATATACATAGTATGCCGCACCCATTTCCTCACGGATCTTTTCAAAGAGTCGCGAACTCATGCCGCTTCCGAGAACACTTGCGAGCATGGTCATTGCTGGTTCATATTTGTGACGTGACGGAAATGC
Source organism: uncultured Candidatus Saccharibacteria bacterium (assembly GCA_964634575.1). Lineage (GTDB taxonomy): Bacteria > Patescibacteriota > Minisyncoccia > Phycocordibacterales > UBA12088 > CAZDRD01. The sequence goes on from CAZWIY010000065.1 coordinate 3,819, forward strand.
GGGAACGCCCAAGATAACATGCGTCTGCTCTGATTTTTTCTCAAGTACTGCCATGCGCTCGTCCGTCACTACAACGGGCACCTTGGCATGTTTGATGTACTTGCCCTCTTTAAGATCTCCGAACATGCACTCGACATTTTTCCTCATGGCAGGTTCATCGAACTGGCCGGAAACCACGACAACTGTTTTGTCGGGATGATAGTGGGCATTTCGAAAGGTTATGAGATCATCGCGCGTGAGGGCGCGCACCTCTTTTTCAGTACTGGCAATATTCCTGCCTTGCGGCGTATCGTCATACATGAGTTTCGTCCATACGTCTTCCACCTGCGAGCGTGGCATGTCATCGTACATGTGTATTTCTTCGATGA
>CAZWIY010000066.1:0-4065 GCA_964634575.1 uncultured Candidatus Saccharibacteria bacterium
GCGAACGATCTCCTGCATACATACCGCCGATCTGCGGCACCGTCACGTGCGACTCGTCGATGACCGTGAGGAAATCCGGAGTGCCGTCTTTTTTGTGCGGAAAATATGAGAGCAAAGAAAATGGCGGTTGCCCTGGTTCGCGTCCGTCGAAGTGACGCGAATAATTTTCGATACCATTGCAATAGCCGATCTCTTTGATGAGCGCCAGATCATGCGTGGTACGCCGCTTGATGCGTTCTGCTTCCAAGAGTTTGCCCTGGGCTTGAAATTCTTTAAGACGCTCATCGAGCGCTTGTTTGATCTCCGCAATTGCGCGTTTGCGTTCGTCTTCGGGCGTGATGAAATGTTTCGCCGGAAATATAAACAAGGTTTCAAGCTGCTCTTTGACCTCGCGTGTAATAGCATCAATCACGGTTATCTCTTGTATCTTGGAGGCATCAAGCGAAATCCGATAGATCACGCGTTCATTGACGGGCATCACCTCGACCATATTGCCGCGCGCGCGAAAGAGGCCGGGCTTGAGGTCTGCGCCTGTACGAGTGAAATGTATGTGTATGAGTTTGCGAATGAGATCGGCGCGATTAAGCGCACTCTTAGTGTCCAGTTTGAGGTGCACTTTTTCATACTCGGCAGGTGAACCCAAACTGTAAATGCACGATACCGATGCGACGATGATCACATCTTTTCTGGACAATAATGCTTGCGTAGAAGCGTGACGCAATCGATCTATTTCTTCGTTGATCATCGCTTCTTTTTCGATGTACGTATCGGTGACCGGCATGTACGCCTCGGGCTGATAGTAGTCATAGTACGAGACGAAATAGTGCACGGCATTGTTCGGGAAAAATTCTCGATATTCTTGCGCGAGTTGCGCCGCAAGCGTCTTGTTGTGCGCGATCACCAGTGTCGGCTTTTGCACCGCCTGTATGACATTTGCAACCGTAAACGTCTTGCCCGAACCCGTCACACCCAACAGCGCCTGGTGTCGGTTGCCTGCTTCGATGCTCGCCACAAGCTCAGCGATAGCCTTCGGCTGATCCCCGGCAGGTTTGTAGGGGGAGTGTAAGGTGAATTGTTCTGACATAATACTGTGACTATACCATATTTATTATGTAAAAATACGCAACGCCCGGTTGGTTCCGGGCGGTTGTCAAATCGTATGTAGGTTTAAGCAAAAAATTTTTAGTGAATAGTTGGTTTTCTCTTTATGTCTTCGATTTGTTGATCTCTCTCTTCCTCTTCCCTCTCCTCTTGTTTTATCTTATTGAGAGTTGCATTAACCACCTCAAGGTCAACATTTTCCCCAACCTCAGGAACTTGTTCTGTTGGAACTTCCATCTCCGGCCTCTGCTCTTGAGGTCCCATTTCAGGATTCTGATCTTGACCTTGTCCCAAAAACTTTTCAAGAAAACTCATGATGTAATTATTATGAATATGAATTCATTATACACCCCGACCACCACATGCAAGGGTGTGGGTGTGATTAGTTATGCAGCTTCAATAATCTTTTGTCGTGCATCGGCGACAAGGTGAATGAGGAAGTAGAGGTTATGCACGCTCGCAAGCGTTGCTCCGAGCATTTCGTCAGAGCGAAAAAGGTGCGAAACATAGGCACGAGTGTAGTTTTTACAGGTATAGCACTCGCAGCCATTATCGAGCGGACCAAGATCGCGTGAATACGTTTCTTTAATGATACTTATCCTCCCCGCCCCGGTAAAGACCGTACCCGTTCGTCCGTAGCGCGTAGGAATGACGCAGTCGAACATGTCGACACCTTTGGCAATGCCGTTTATGAGGTCCTGCGGTTCGCCGATGCCGAGCAAATGCCGCGGCTTGTCATCGGGCAGTTCTTCGCACACCCACCCCACGGCAGTGTCGAGATCTTCTTTTATATACGATCCGCCGATACCGAATCCATCGAAATGTTTGTCGGCAAGAAAGCGCGCGCTCTCGCGCCGCAGGTCTTCGTAACGCCCACCCTGCACGACGCCAAAGAGCGCTTGTCTGTGCGATGCCTCAATATTTTGCTTGTGCGCCTTAAGTGAACGCTCCGCCCAACGATGTGTACGATGCATCGCCTCTTTCTGATACTCATACGATGCGGTCGCGCCGGTACATTCGTCAAATGCAACGATGATGTCTGCGCCAAGATGGTGCTGTATCTCTATAGAACGCTCGGGCGTAAAGCGATGCAATGAACCGTCATGATGCGAGGTAAATGTCACTCCCTCCTCATCAATAATGGCAAGTTTACCGTGCTGACTTGCTACATCAGGATCATAGACAGAAGGGGTCACCGTGTCGGCATCGAGCTCTGCGCGCGTTACTTTTGAAACGGCATGCCCGTACGCCGCACCGAGTGAAAACACCTGAAAGCCGCCGGAGTCGGTCATCGTCGGCCCGTCCCAATGCATGAACTTCCCTACACCGCCTGCGTTGCGCACGATATCGTCACCTGGTTGCAAATACAAGTGATACGTATTGGCAAGAACGATCTGTGCCCCTGCGTCTTTGAGCATTTCGGGTGTGATTGCTTTGACGGTCGCTTTTGTCCCAACACTCACAAATGCCGGCGTTTCAAATGACCCGTGAGGTGTCGTAATGATACCGGCTCGTGCGCGGCTTTTTTTGTCGCGAGCCAGAATGGAAAAAGAGAGCGGGTTCATCGTGACGCCTTTCGTGCCTCCCATGCAAAGATCGCGACCAGCATGCAGGTCGTCACGCCCAAAAGCGGCAAGGTGATATACCCGAACTCAAACATATATCGCGCTGCGCATGAGGCCGATGTCGCAACCGAACCGCAGGCAAGACCCAGGGACGGCCACACCTGCATGACATGTTGATAGAGACCGATGAGGGCACCGATACCCGCCAGCGGCATGACGTAACGCCACACTGCGAGGTCGTTGCGCCACCACGCGACGAGCATGATGATCGCGAGCGGATAGATCATCGTGCGCTGAAACCAACACAGATCGCACGCAGGGATGCCAAATCCATACGATATCAAGAGGCTGCCCACGGTCGCAGCAAGCGCTATGAGCGCTCCGCACAACAATCCGTACCGTTGCAACAATGACAGAACTGCCGGCGACCACGTTTTCTTAAGAATCAATCGAAATACGACATAGAGCGCAATGGCACTATGCGCAAGCAAGACCGCCATACCGATAAGATCCGAAAATTGTTCCCAACCGGAAAACATATTATGGCAGAGGACACGACGACTTTTGTGAAAGCTCTTCAAGCTTCATGACACGCTCAATACGTTCAGGCGTGCTGGTGCCGGCAGACGGAAATACCCATGTCGGATACGAACGGATCCCTTGATCGATACATACCTGCGTTTGCCGCTGTCCATCGGGCGTCGAACATTCGACATACGGAAGTTTGCTCACCGATTTACCGAACTCCTGTTTCTGTTCCTGACAATGCGGACACCAGAATGCGCCGTAAAAGATCACGCCCTTATCGCCCAGGCAGCTTGCAAATGCATCGTATTTGCCGGGCATGAGATAGTACGCGCCAATAAGTACTGCAACTATCAATATCCCTCCACCAAAAAGATATAACGTTTTATTTTTCATAAGGAAAGAAATATGAGTATGTCATTGATAGTACCATACCAACATGCCTTTTGCATCCGCTGCACTATAAACAGAAAACCGCCCGATCTCCTCCAGAGATGGGCGGTGGTTTGATTGATAGAACAAAGGACAATTGATTGAGCGTGAGTTCCCATGCCGTACCTCATCCGGCGTTGGGTGATTGGAAGTGAAACGAGGCGACATCTCTTTCGTCGCCACATACTTTACGAGCCAAACTCCTCATAACCTCAGTGCCGGTATCATATACTACTTGTGGTAAATTCGGTACCCACTCCATGTCAGTGACACGATTAGCGCATGTGATTACATTTTGGAGCTGATTTGTACGGTATCCTTCATCATCAAGCACTGGCGTAGAAATCGGTTGGATTGAGTAGTATGTCGGAAATTCAGATGCAGATGACGGAGCAAATGCAGACGATTCAGTCGTAACCTCTTCGCGCGATGGGGATGGTGT
>CAZWIY010000067.1:0-3969 GCA_964634575.1 uncultured Candidatus Saccharibacteria bacterium
CCACATTCGGCCGGTCGATAAATACGTCGAGGGGGTCGTATGTTTCCTGCGGCAAATGCGCAAGCACGGTCGCCCCGGTCTTGAGCGACACCTCGTACTCGTTTGAAGGACCTCCACGCAATACGCCGACACGAACTTTTGCCATGTAGATAGTATACACCACTTTCAAACACACAAGAGGAGGCATGATGCCTCCCTGTTGTGACTTTCTTTATTTTCTATAGAACACCTTGTATGTACGCTCGAAACGCCTCACCGATGATATCTCTTTCCATTACTGCCGCTTCGAGATCCGCGTGAGTAGCGTTACCTTCTAGCACTTTCTCCTTGATCTTGGCAACATTCTCACGTGCTCGAGTAATCGGTAGCGCTTCGTCTGGTCGAAGCAACGTTGGTCTTGGTAGCTTCGAATCTACAGCAGTACCAAGGTTTTTAAAAACCCCAGCACGCTCGGCCATTTTACAAACAGCTTCAACCCAAACCGACCATGTCATTGCTTTTCCCCTTCTTGTTCAGGCCACAATATACCATACTTACGATCTTTTTGCAAGTCTCTTGCGGTGAAAGGTGATGGCGAAACGATGCGCTTCGCTGTTGGCCAAAAGGATGTCGTAGCCGTACTTGGTTTTCAAAAGCGATGGCGCGATGATGTCTTTGGGCTTGTGATGCTCGTCTTTGAGGACGCTTACGATAGGGATTTTGTACCCAAAGGTGTCGAGTACTTGTTGAGCGATGTTGATCTGCGCCCTGCCACCATCGACGACCATGACGTTTGGAAGCGGCCATTCATCATGACCGAGACGGCGGGTCAGCACTTCTTTGAGAGCGCCCGTGTCGTTTGAAGATGTGAAGCCTTGTATGATAAATTTTCGATAATCGCTTTTCTTTGCCTGCCCATCTTCGACCACCGTCATAACGCCCACCATCGCACTGCCAGATAGATGAGCAATGTCGTATGCTTCAATGCGCATCGCGTCCTTGCCGCTTTCATGCTGGCGCTTCATGAGCGACACATCCTGTATATGCTCAAGCGCAAAGATTTGCCGCTTTCTTTTTTCGGCCATTTCAAATGCTTGCGACTTCGCGTACGCTTGCATCTCTTTTTTCAACTCGCGCAGCAGATCTTTTTTCTTGCCTTCAAACAAAAGTTTGATGTGCTGTATCGTGCGCGCGTATTCTTTTTGGGCGGTCTCCCCGTCAGGATAGAGGCCGATCATGCGGTTGAAGCGGATCTTTGCATCCCCTTTTTGTATAAGTTCAGCGACAGGACGCTTCGTATCGTAAAATGGAAAAATTTTGTGAATGAGTTTCAACGCTTCTTTCAAAAGTCCACCCTGCGGAAAGGGGCCGAATTCGTATTTGATATCGCGATCGGAAAATTGCATCGGCAGTTCTTTTCCCCGCACGGTCAGTACGCGCGGAAAATCTTCATTGGTGATGATGACATAGTTGAAACTCTTATCGTCTTTGTCGCGCGTGTTGTAGGGCGGTTTGTGGGTTTTGATGAGGTTGGCTTCAAGCAAGAGCGCTTCAAGCACCGAGTCGGTCTCGCGCCAGTCAATACTCGATGCTTCTTCTGCCATTTTGACAATCTGCACTCCCCGAGTTTCATGCAGATCTTTTGCAAAATAGCTTTTTACTCTATCACGTAGTGAAGTGGCTTTCCCTATATATAAAATTTCTTTTTTTCGACCAAGAAAAAAATACACGCCGGGCGCGTCGGGCAATTTCTTTTTTGCGAGATCTTCCTTGGTCATAAAATGCGGTGACCCGGGCAAATTCCCGGGTCGTGGAGACGCGCGATACAATCACAAGGGGCCGTCAACTTTTGCGTAATGAGGCAATGTCATATTTCTTACGCGCAAGAAATACATAACTGCCATGAAATGTGGAACCTCACCCTCGTTAAGCGTGATGATCCAATCATCCACTTGACCGTTGAGATGGCGCACAGCGGTGGGTGTATTAAACCCCGCATACGCAGCTATTACCGTTTCTCTCACACGGGTAGTCTTATAATGACGAGAGAGTCCGCGAATGACATCTCTCACCGAAATTTCAACCTCTTCTCCTTGATCACCGTAGGGATAGAAAGTGGTCATCTATCTTCCCCCGTATTTAGAACATCCTAAAAACTAATTGTAGCACTTTGGCTGTGCGCATGCAAATGACTTAATCAAGCACCTTCTTCAAATATTTCGCGGTATGCGAGCCTTTGGCGCGAGCGACTTGCTCGGGCGTGCCGGTTGCGACCACGTTGCCGCCACCCACGCCGCCTTCGGGGCCGATGTCGATGAGATAGTCAGCGCTTTTGATGACATCCATATTGTGCTCGATAAGCACTACCGTATTGCCTCTGCGTACCAATTCCTGCAAGATGTCGATGAGTTTCTTGACATCTTCATAGTGCAAGCCAATCGTCGGTTCGTCGAGGAAGTAGATGGTTTTTTGCGTATGCGTGCGGTAGAGTTCGGAAGAAATTTTCACGCGCTGCGCTTCGCCGCCCGAAAGCGTGGTCGCCGACTGGCCAAGCGCTAAGTACGAAAGGCCGACGTCGGCAAGCGTCTTGAGCCGGTCGTAAATGGCCGGAATGTCGATGAAAAAATCTATCGCTTCTTCGATCGTCATTTGCAGCACTTCGTGGATATTTTTCTTTTTGTAGCGTACTTCAAGCGTCTCTTTCATAAACCGCTTGCCGTTGCAGACATCACATTCGACATAGACCGTCGGCAAGAAATGCATCTCGACTGCGATCTGGCCATTGCCTTGGCACGCTTCGCAGCGGCCACCCTTGACGTTGAAGGAAAAACGACTCGCCTTCCACCCGCGCGCGCGGGATTCTTCGGTCGCGGCGAAAAGGTCACGTATAAACGTAAACGCGCCCGTGTAGGTTGCTGGGTTTGAGCGCGGCGTGCGGCCGATCGGTGACTGGTCGATCATGACCACGCGCGAGAGGTATTCGGTGCCCGTGACGCTTGCTGCATTGAATGTCTCGATGCTGCGGTGCTTTTTCTCAAGTCGCGCGAGGAGATTTTTGTACAGAATCTCATACATAAAAGAAGACTTGCCTGAGCCGGAGACACCCGTGATCGCGACCAGCCGACCGAGCGGCACGTCGACATCCATATGCTGTATATTGAAGACCTTGCCACCACGCACTTTTATGGAACCTTTATCTTCGGTACGGCGTTTTTCCGGTATCTCGACGCTGGTCTCCCCCCGCAAGTATGCGAGCGTCAGAGAACCTGAGTTATTTTTCTTTGCGCCCAAAAGTTTTTCAAGCCATCCAGACACGACCACGTGCCCGCCGTGCACACCCGCGCCAGGTCCGATGTCGACCAAATAATCGCTTGCGAGTATCGTGTCTTCATCGTGCTCGACGACGATGATCGTATTGCCCAGGTCCCGCAGGGCGACGAGCGTCTTGATGAGTCGTTCATTGTCGCGTTGATGCAAGCCGATCGTCGGTTCGTCGAGGACATACAGAGCACCGACGAGTCCCGAGCCGAGCTGGGACGCAAGTCGGATGCGCTGCGCTTCGCCACCCGAGAGGGTGTTGGCCTTGCGATTGAGCGTGAGATAGTCGATACCGACATTGATCATAAATTGCAGACGACTGGCGATCTCTTTCAGGAGTACGTTTGAGATCTCCCATTCCTTTTCGGTAAACTCTATCGATTCTAAAAAGACTTTTGCATCTTTGATAGACAGACGGGTATAGTCAACGATATTTTTGCCAGTTTCTTTCGTACCTCCTAAAAATACATGGAGTGCTTCGGGTCGCAGTCGTGCCCCATGACAGACCGAACACACTTCGTGATGGAAAAAGCCCGTCATACCCAAACCATTGCATGCCGGACATGCGCCATACGGCGAGTTGAAGGAAAAGAGACGCGGCTCGACTTCGGGAAACGATGTGCCATCGTTGGGACAGATAAATTTCGAGGAAAGCGTGCGGTTTTCGCCTTG
>CAZWIY010000068.1:0-3843 GCA_964634575.1 uncultured Candidatus Saccharibacteria bacterium
CCACGGCACCATCCTGGACGACAAGGGCCGCAAGATGTCCAAGTCTCTGGGCAATATCATTGACCCACTTGATATGATCGAAAAATATGGTGCCGACGCAACACGACTTTCGCTCATCATCGGCGCGGCGCCCGGCAACGATATCAAGCTTTCCGAAGCAAAAGTAAAAGGCTATAAACATTTCGCCAACAAGCTCTGGAATATTACTCGCTTTATTCTTTCAAATATTGAAGATGCGGACATCACGCAAGCACCTTCCCTTACTGAAGCAGATACAGTGCTGATGCAAGAACTCGATACGCTGGCCAAAGATATCACGGAAGATCTGGAACAATACCGACTCTATCTTGCCGCAGAAAAGCTTTATCATTTCATCTGGCATCGACTTGCCGACGAGATTCTTGAGCAATCAAAAGAGATCTTGAAAGATGAAAATGAGAGCGTGAAGTCGTCACGTCAATATACCCTCTACACTATACTGGTTACTTCACTAAAGCTCTTGCATCCGTTCATGCCGTTTATCACCGAGGAGATCTGGTCTTCCCTGCCGCACCAAGACGCAGACATGCTCATTATTGCATCCTGGCCTGTGGTACAATAATGAGCGATGTTTTCGCTTGAACCATTGTTTTTTTCCATGCTGGGCGGCATCGTGCCGGCGCTGTTATGGCTGTGGTTTTTTCTGCGTGAAGACCGACAACACCCCGAGCCGAAACGATTGTTGGTTTTTTCATTTCTGGCGGGTATGGTGGCGGTCTATATCGTTCTGCCACTCGAACAGATCGCCATGGAACACGCGGGCGGCATATTGCTGATCGTCCTATGGGCCACCATCGAAGAAGTCGTCAAGTACCTCGCCGCATTGTCGATCGTCTTGTGGCGCAAAGCCGTCGATGAACCCCTCGATACGATCATCTATATGATCACGCTCGCGCTCGGATTTGCGGCAAGCGAAACTATTTTGTTCCTTTTGGAACCGTTCGGCAAATACGCACTCACTGAAGGCATTCTTACCGGCAATTTGCGCTTCATCGGGGCCTCGCTCCTGCACACGCTCTCATCCGGTATCATCGGTTTTGCTATGGCGTACAGTTTTTATCGCCCACCAGTACGTCGAACCATATATGTATACACAGGCTTGGTGTGCGCAATCGTGTTGCACTCGTTGTTCAACTTCTTTATACTAAAAAATGACGGCAAAGATACCGCGATTGTTTTCTTTTTCGTTTGGCTCGGTATCATTGTCCTCTTCCTTTTATTTGAAAAAGCAAAACGCATTACCAGACCTCTAAAAAGAACATAAATCATTATGCCACGTGGAAAGTCATCTTTTTTTCAGCGACTTACGGGAGCGATGGATCCCGATGAACGCGATGAGTTCGAGGAAGATCTGCCGTTGACGCGCGGTCGCGAGCGCGAGGTGCGCTATCATGAAGAAACGCCGCCTGCCGAAGAAGGTTGGATCGAAGACGATGCCACCGAAGGCCAGCTGACGGTCGACGTCTATCAGACACCCGACGAGATCATCATACGTTCGATCGTCGCAGGAGTACGTCCCGACGATCTCGACGTTTCTATTTCGCGCGATATGGTGACGATCCGCGGCACGCGCGAGGAACAAAAGGAAGTCTCCGATGACAACTACTTCCACAAAGAGCTCTATTGGGGTTCATTTTCCCGCACGGTACTCTTGCCCGCCGAAGTAGAGGTCGAGGAAGCAACCGCGAGTGAAAAACATGGTCTTCTCACCATCCGCCTTCCGAAAGTAAATAAAGAGAAACAGACCAAATTGAAGGTGAAATCGAACTAGCTATCTTGCATAAGACAAAAGAAAATGCCGGTCGCCATAAAGGTGCCGGCTTTTTCTAATCCCCAAGTAACAATATGCTACATATTAATCATGAACGATTCAATCACTCTCCGTTCTTCTTCTGCTGTCTCTGCTGCTGCAAAGAACTCTGCAAACTGTTCCGCGCCTGATTCATGTGCAGGATTATCAGGATCTTCAGCCGAGATAAGCACATAATATTCTGTCAATTCCTTCGGGGTCGGATCCGAGTGATGAAAGCGCTTTGCTGCTCCCCACCTATTCAATTCACTGAATATTTCGACCCTCATCAGCACAGCTCGTATTGCATAGGGCAATATGACATGCTGCCCCGGTATCTTTGCGGCAAACTCGCACACGGCAGTCATCTCAGTCACTCCTTGAATGAGACCCGTGAAGATTCCATGAAAGAACAGAATCTATTTGATGATCATCATATGCTTTCCGTTGGAGACGTCAAGAGGGTTGTGCACTTAGTAAGGTGTACAATGGAGCCTCAATTCTGTGCCGAGGACCAGGATCGAACTGGTGACCCCACGCTCTTCAGGCGTATGCTCTACCAACTGAGCTACCTCGGCAATTATTTCATTGTATTGAACTGTGCCGATAGCATCAGCCAAAACAGCTACCTCGGCAATTATTTACTACTTCAAAAATTTGCGCGCTTCTTCTATGGCCCACCCTCGAAACGAAGTGTCAGGCGTACTTGACGAAACTGCTCCAGTGATGCTTTGCATCTGCGCGTAGATCTGCTCTACCTGCGCTACGTATGGCGCAAGGAACACATAATATACCATGTACGAGCCGACAAGCAAAACAAGCCAAAAGATGATCCGGAATGTCCTCCCCACCCACACATCGCGCCGCATGGCGCGCAGCATGCGGTTATTTTCTTGCGTCAGCTTGATATTGGCACGCAAGAGCTCCTGCAAGTCATCATCAGTATACACGCCCATGGCATCAGTATACCACGGGCGTGTATCTGTGAGCATCGGTGCTGTGAACTATTGGTGAATACCCAAAAGCACATCGACAAACTGCTGTGGTTGCACCAAGAACGGCAAGTGACTGGTCTCCATGGTAAAGACCTGTTTGACCGTACCGTTGTCAGCCACCATCTTCCGTTGGAGTTGATTGCCCACCGCAAAGTCTTTGGTCGTCTCGATATAATATTTCTCGACACTACCAAAATTTGCGTCGGTGAGTACCGCTTTTTCTTGGAGCGGCTTGGTGGGCTCGCCCTTATGACTCGCCAGAAGTTCGTCTTTGACCTCCTGCGAACAGTCTGCGCAGAATGCTTCCACCAAGACGGCTTTCTTGATCGTTGCAGTAGAATAATCGGGCGCAAACTCAAGATTCTTCCCGATGATACTGGTCGCGTCCTCATGCGAGAGCGTCGTCAAGTCGTCGCCATTTTTCGGCAGATATGCCGCAACATAGACGAGATACTTGATTTTCGCAGGAATCTTTTCAGCGACTTCCGAAACGACCAGACCCGCCATGCTGTGGCCCACAAGGACCACCTGCCCAGGCTGTGCATTCACGGCATTTACCACTGCGTCGACATAGCTTGCAAGCGAGATCTGGCTTGCGGGGGTTGTGTCCGCCCCGTGACCGGGCAAGTTGACCGTCACAACGGTATTCCCTTTCGCTTCCAAAAGCGGTTTTACTGCATCCCACGCATGCTCATCTTCCCATGCCCCATGTACGAGGACATACGTTTCGCCTGTGGTTGACGGCGTAGTTGTTGAAGTTGAATCAGACATAGTGTTACCTTTTTTCAAGACACCTGATGCATAGATGCCCAGAGCTGCTAATACGATAAGCACAACAATGATGATCGTTGCTTTCATAGCTTACACTGTTACTGAATAATAAGATAAGAAAAAATAATAAATAATAATAACACTGTGAGTATAACACAGGTTTCCAAATAGAACGATCAGGTGCCTCCGATGGGTCTCGGACGCAGGCGTATTAAGATCATAGATTAAAACAAGGATATTTCTCCCTTC
>CAZWIY010000069.1:0-3715 GCA_964634575.1 uncultured Candidatus Saccharibacteria bacterium
CTTTGAGAAAAAGTGAATTTCATAGCGGAATAAATAAAGGAATAAGCCGCTTTATGATATCACTTCACTATCCACGCCTCAAGCGCGATGCCGAGATCATGTTTACCACGACGCGACTCGTGATAGATCGTCATGAGATCGGTGAGTGCTGTACGCGCTTCGTTGCTCGAAAAATTCGCTGCAAACCGTTTCGCTTTTGAAAATACGAATGGCTTGAGTCCTGCCTCGGCAGCCGTCTTTGCATCGCCTGCAAGCACAATACTCTTCATTTGCCACCATAAGACGCCATGGATTTCTTCATCGGCAACAGCGTTTTCTTTTGCTTGTATATACAAAAGCCACAACTTTTTTTTGTCGCGCGCGCCAAGTGCATCAGCAAGCCCGAAGGTATTGAATGGCTGTTTTTCTTTTTGCACTCTTTCATACACAACGATGTGCGCTGCGTGCGTTTCAAGCGTCTTCAGCGTTTTCGCATCGAGCACCTGTTCTATGAGAACAAAAACATGTTCTGCCCCACCCAGCTCAGCCGCGTGGTCGAGCACCTGCTGCTTTGCATTTTTATTTTCAAAAACCCGACTCAATACAACGATATATTTTGGAGAAAAAAGTCCCTGACTTTGCACAAGCTCTTTTAATCCTTCTTCTAAAAAATTTTCGCTATCGATATAAAATACCTCAGCGTCAGGACGCTTTTTTTGCAGCGTGTCGATGAGGTTGTGTGCTTTGGCGCGCACTTTCGCCGTGTCAGTTCCGTAGAGTATGTAGAGCATATGCTTCCATCTCCCCCCAATTCTTTCCGACCTTTGCTTCGACGATGAGCGGCACGCCGTGCGTTTCTTCGGATGTCAGCACATGCTCCATGACCGCCCTGATCTCAGGAATGATAAGATCTTTTTTTTCTTCTTGTATTTCGTATACCAATTCATCGTGCACTTGCAAAAGCAGGCGCGCGTCTTCTTCCCATTTTTTTTCTTTCAACAAATGGTCGATACGCACCATCGCGATCTTGATGATGTCCGCTTGCGTGCCCTGGATCGGCGCGTTAATCGCCATACGCTCGGCTTGTGCCTGGATGTGCGGCAAGGGCGAGCGTATACCGTCGAAGTATCGACGCCGGCCAAACAACGTCTCGGTGTAGCCCTTATGGCGCGCTTCGTTTTTAATGCGATCCACGTAATGCCGGATACCCGCGAAACGTTTGAAATATTCGTCTAAGAAATGCTGCGCCTCGCCACGGTCGGTGCCTAACTGCACCCGGAGCGCATTGACGCCCATGCCATAGAGGATGCCGAAGTTGATGACCTTTGCGCGACGACGCATCTCGGCATCGACCATCTCAGGCGGCACGTTGAAGACTTCAGCAGCCACAGCGCGATGAATGTCGCCGCCCTGACTGAATGTGTCGATCAGTTTTTCGTCGCCGGACAAAAACGCCGCGACGCGCAGCTCGATCTGTGAGTAGTCAAACGCGGCAAGCACGTAGCCGCGGTCAGCGATCACCGCACCGCGGATCGCGCGCCCCGCATCGGTGCGAATGGGGAGATTTTGCAGGTTTGGACTTTGCGACGACATGCGGCCCGTCGTCGTACCCGCCTGCAAGAAACGAGTGTGAAGCCGGCCATCGCTTCCTACCATGTTAGGGATGTTGTCGATGTAGGTCGAGAGCAATTTTTGAAATTCACGATACTCAAGGATGTCGTCGATGATCGGATGCAGGCCTTTGAGTTTTTCAAGTTCCGACTCGCGCGTTGACTGCGCGCCGCCGGCCGTTTTTTTCATTCCTTTGACCGTCAAGCCGAGCGTACCAAACAGCACCTCGCCTAACTGTTTGGGAGAATTGATGTTGAACTGACTGCCTGCATGTTTCCAAATGCGCTCTTCGATTTTTTCGAGTCGTACGTGATATACTTGCGACAGTTTTTTGAGATACGCGACGTCGATGCACACACCGCGCGCTTCCATCATGTCGATCAAGGGAATGAGTGGTTGCTCGATCTCATGAAATACTTTCGCGACCGACTCACCTTCGAGCTCGCGCATGATCTTTCCGCGGGCCTCTTTAAATGAATCCGTCTTTGCGTAATCAAGAATATCTTCTTTGGTGGGATTGGTCGTGTCCGAATGCAACAGCCAGAGCGCTACGGCAGTCTCATTAAAAATATCGTTGTCGATTTCTTCTTGCTTTTGTGACGGTTCGTCAGGTATGGATTCTTGCGCTTTCTCTGTACCAAAAAATTGCTTGACGCGCGACGTAAGCGACCGAAAGCCGAGTTCGGAAAATAGTGCGGCGATTTTTTCCACCTGTATCGACGCTCGCCAGACTGAAGCAGGGAGCGTAAAGGTGATCGGCGCATCGCGGCGTATCGTCGCGAGTTCTTTTGAAAAACGCGCCTCCTCTTCGCCCTCCTTCAAAAGTTCTACGATGCGTTTCTTGATACCGGCTTTTTCAAAACGTTCGGTATGCGCCGCAAGCATCGTGTAAATATCTTCGAGCGAACCGAAGTTCACGATGAGTTCGGTCGCGCTTTTCTCGCCTATACCCGCAATACCCGGGATATTGTCCGAAGGATCGCCGCGCAGACCTTTGTAATCGGGAATGAGCGCCGGCCCAAAGCCGTATCGTTCGATCACTCCCTTCTCATCATAGAGGACGGTGTCTTTTATTCCCTTCTTGAGCGTGTATACTTGGACTTTTTTGCCATCGACAAGTTGCAAAGTGTCCATATCGCCAGACGCGATCACTATCTCGATATCTTTTTGTTCTTTCAAATTTTCAACGATGGTTCCCAGAACATCATCGGCTTCAAATCCCGCTTTTTCATATACGGGAATCGAAAATGCTTCACACACGTCGCGCGAACGGATCATCTGCGCCACCAGTGCATCGTCGGCTTTTTTTCGCTGCGCTTTGTAGCCTTCAAAAGCAATATGTCGATGTGTCGGCTCAGGCAAATCAAAACACGCGATAAGATAGTCGGGTTTGATTTCGTCGGCGATCTTGAGGACCATCGTCACGAAGCCGTACAAGCCCCCCGTCGGCTCACCCTTAGGCGACGTGAAGTCCGGCAGCGCATGATACGCGCGATGCAAAATGGCGTGCGCGTCGAGGAGCACGAGGCGCTTGGTGTGTTCGGTGTCTTTTTTCTTGCGAGGCATTGCTTACATCAAACCGTACCTGTCGTCATTGCGCAAGCAGCCGATCGTCAACGGTGATTTTTCGCGTCGTCGGGTCGACGACTTCAAAGTCGATTCGGAATGCCCGTAGAGGCAGGATGTCCTCTACCTTTTCAGGCCATTCGAGAAAGATGAGGTTTTCCGGATCGGTTGCGGTTTCGTTCCAGCCGATCGAAAGCAATTCTTTTCCCGACTCAAGACGATAGCAGTCCAAGTGTACCAAGTGCGTATATGGATGCATGTCTTCGAGATAATATATTTTTTCGATCACAAACGTAGGGCTTGTGACCGTTTCGGAAAGTCCGAGCGCCTTGGCGATGCCTTTGACAAACGCGGTCTTGCCCGCGCCCAACTCGCCTGAAAGGGCGACGATCGTCCCGGTGCCAAGTTTTGCTTTACGTGATCGGATCGCTTCTATCACGTTGCGTGCAAGTTGTTCGGTTTCTTGGGGAGACTTTGAAATATATTCCATGAAAACATTTTACCTCTCTCTGTATATAAAAAGAAGACCGGCAGCCATTGCGACTGCCGGTTTGGTGCG
>CAZWIY010000070.1:0-3299 GCA_964634575.1 uncultured Candidatus Saccharibacteria bacterium
TTTTCGACTTCAAATACTTCTTCAGTGTCATTTTTACGCACCGTGATGCGGCCTGGTTTTAGAGTCGTGACAAGGGGAATGTGATTAGGGAGTACCGTAAGTTCTCCAGCACTGCCGGGCGCGGTCAAAGAGTCCGCCTCGCCGTGAAAAAGGATACCATTTACTTTTGCAATGTGAACTTTGAGCATACTTGACAAGTTAATTAAATATGATATTTTCATATAGAAATAGTTCCAGGAGGAAAACATGCTATTCGGACTGATTGGAACCGCCTTCTGTGTCTGGGCATCTGCACAACTTTTCGCAGGTGGTCATCCTGTTGCCGGAACGGTTGTCGGCCTTCTTGCTACAGTTGCTGTGGTAATTACATTCAGGGCATGGTGTAAGGGCGTGTAGCCTAATGAGCGGTGCAGAGGCGGTGCGGTCATGCCGACACCGCCTTTACTATTTCACCCCTTCGATACTTCCCTTCATATAGAAGGCTTGCTCGGATTTGTCGTCGTGCTTACCTTCGATAATTTCCTTGAAAGAACGGATTGTGTCGGCCAAAGGCACGTATGCGCCCGGTGTGCCGGTAAATACTTCACCAACAAAGAATGGTTGAGACAAGAAGCGCTGGATCTTGCGTGCACGCTCGACCATGAGACGGTCTTCGTCAGAGAGTTCTTCTGTCCCCAAGATTGCGATGATGTCCTGCAAATCTTTATAACGTTGCAGGATTCTTTTAGTTTCGTTGGCGACAAAGTAATGTTCTTCTCCGACGATGGTCGGATCGAGCGCAGTCGAAGAAGACTCGAGCGGATCGACCGCAGGATAGATCGCGAGCGCCGCAAGTTCGCGCGCCAAGACTACGGTCGAGTCGAGATGTCCGAACGTTGTGGCCGGAGCCGGGTCGGTAAGATCGTCGGCAGGCACATACACGGCCTGAATGGACGTAACCGAACCTTTTTTGGTCGAAGTAATACGTTCCTGAAGCTGACCCATTTCTTCGGCAAGCGTTGGTTGATACCCTACGGCTGACGGTACACGTCCGAGCAGGGCCGACACTTCCGATCCTGCCTGGGTAAAACGGAATACATTGTCCATGAAAAAGAGTACGTCTTTACCCAGTTCGTCGCGGTAGTATTCGGCAAGGGTCAGCCCCGTGAGTGCGACGCGTGCACGCGCGCCGGGCACTTCATTCATCTGCCCAAACACCAGCGCCGTCTTGTCGAGCACTTTCGAGTCTTTCATTTCATGATAGAGGTCGTTGCCTTCGCGCACGCGCTCGCCGACTCCCGCAAACACGCTGTAACCGCCATGCTCTGCAGCGATGTTGCGTATGAGTTCCTGAATCAAAACGGTTTTACCGACGCCGGCGCCGCCAAAAAGTCCGACCTTGCCGCCCTTGATAAACGGCACAAGCAAGTCGATGACTTTGATACCGGTTTCAAATACCTCGGTTTTGGTTGATTGCTCTTTGAAGGCCGGAGGGTCGCGATGGATGGGCCAACGGTCGTCCCCACGAACTTCACCGAGGCCGTCAATCGGTTCACCCACGACATTGAACATACGACCAAGTATGTTTTCCCCGACGGCGACCGAGATGGGGGTGCCCGTATCGGTCACTTCATCGCCGCGTGCGAGACCGTCGGTCGAAGCCATGGCGATGCAGCGCACCTGGCCCAGCCCCAAATGCTGAGCGACTTCAAGGGTCATCGTGGCGTTTTTCTTCTCAGGATTGCGTACGGTGAGAGCATTGCGGATCGGGGGCAGCGTGTCATGAAATTCGACGTCGACGACCGTACCGATGACTTGTGAAATGATGCCTTTGTTCATATGCATTTTTTACTCTACTAAAATTATTTCATCGCTTCAATACCGCTGGTAATTTCACTCACTTCCGCCGTAATACTTGACTGGCGTTCTTTGTTGTAAGCCAATGTAAGTTCTTTCACCACATCACGAGCGCGGTCGGATGCGCTTTTCATGGCAACCATACGCGCGCTGTGTTCAGAAGCATTGGATTCAAGCACGGCATGATACAGCTCGACTGCTATGAGGTACGGTAGCAGTTCGTCGAGCACTTCTTTCGGTCCTGGTTCAAAGAGGTATTCGTGAGGCGCCTCGGTTTGGATAAGGCGCAACTCAGCATATTTGCCACGCTCGGGAATGATACCTTCGATCGTGTCGGCAAGACCGGTAAATGAAACCGGCAAGAGCGATCGCGTGACCGCTTCCTGTCTGAAGGTTGAATAAAAGTTGGTGTATATGATGTCCCATTTGTCCACAACGCCCGAAAGAAACGCGTCCATCGCGATACGGGAAAGATCGGTCGGATCGCCGATGGCCACGCCTTCACCCCAGCCTTCTATATGTTCGATGATATGAAAACCGCGACGATGGAAATGTTCGTACGCTTTCTTCCCTATGGTTATGAGATGAACCTGTTCGGTCGAAAGCCCGCTTGCTTGTATACGTTCATGCGCTTCGCGGAATATGTAACTGTTAAGTGCGCCCGCCAGGCCTTTGTCGCTCGTGATGACCACAAGGCCGAGGTTTTTTATTTCAGTCCGCGGCTTGATGAGCGGATGTTCGGTCACATCCATACTGGTTGCGATACGGCGCAACACCGAAAGGCCGTGCAGTGCAAACGGCCGCGCCTCGATCGCCGTCTCCTGGCTTCGACGCATCTTGACCGCACTGACTGCCTCCATCGCCCGCGTTACCTGCCGGATCTTTTTGACTGATTTTATCTTGTTCTTGACTTCTTTGGGAGACATGATAGGATGAAATATCTCCTCGGTTGGGTTGCGCGGAGGACTTGCGGCACCGAGTTCCAGTTAGGTGCCGCTTTTTTTATGCTTTACCAAACAACGTCGGATATGCGGTTTTAAATATTTCGAACGCCGCCTTGAGCTTCCCTTCCGTATCTTCCGAAAGCATTTTGCTGGTGCGGATCTCGGCAAGGATGCCGCCCTGCTGACCGTCGAGATATTCGAGCAATTCCTCTGCCGCGTGGCGTGTTTTTTCAAGAGGCACCGTGTCAAAGAGGCCTATATTTGCTGCATAGATCACTGTCACCTGCCGCTCGAAACCGAGCGGTTTGCTTTGGTCTTGTTTGAGCACTTCAACCAGGCGCGAACCTTTTTCGATACGTCGCTTTGTCTCGGCGTCGAGGTCAGAGGCAAACTGTGCAAACGCTTCAAGCTCACGAAATTGCGCAAGCTCGACACGCATGGTGCTGGCGACTTTTTTCATGGCTTTGGTTTGTGCGCTTGAACCGACGCGTGACACGGACAGGCCGACGTTGATCGCCG
>CAZWIY010000070.1:3309-3680 GCA_964634575.1 uncultured Candidatus Saccharibacteria bacterium
GCTGCGTGGCCGGGTCGAGGTCGGAACCGGACTGGGCGAAGGCCGCCAACTCGCGGAACTGCGACAGGTCGCCCTTCAGCGTGCTGGCCGCCTTGCTCATGGCCCGCTTCTGGGCCGCGCTACCGACGCGCGACACGGACAGGCCGACGTTGATCGCCGGACGGACGCCTTTGTTGAAGAGATCGGTTTCAAGGTAGATCTGTCCGTCGGTTATCGAGATGACGTTAGTAGGAATATATGCCGAGATATCACCCTCTTGCGTTTCGATGATGGGAAGCGCCGTGATCGAGCCGCCGCCGAGTTTTTCGGATAGTTTTGCTGCCCGTTCGAGCAGACGTGAGTGTAGGTAAAAAATATCGCCCGGATACGCT
>CAZWIY010000071.1:0-3646 GCA_964634575.1 uncultured Candidatus Saccharibacteria bacterium
GTTTCCGCCGCTGCGGTCGCGGTCGCGGCTCCAGGCGCTGGGGCTGGTGCGGATGCGGCTGAAGAGAAGTCAAACTTTACCGTAGAACTCACCGCAGGTGGCGATCAAAAGATCCAGGTGATCAAGGTCGTCAAAGAAGTTCTCGGCCTGGGCTTGAAAGAGGCGAAAGACCTGGTAGACGGCGCACCGTCGGTCATCAAGGAGAACATGCCGAAAGAGGAGGCCGAAGCGCTCAAGACTCGCATCGAGGAAGCGGGCGGCAAGGTGACCCTCAAATAAATCTTCCACATCCAAATAAACTGCAGGCAGACTCTGCTCCGGGAAAGCTCATACTTATTCCCTCGCAAAGTCGGCCCGCAGTTTATTTTTGTTGTAAAAGCAAAAAGCGTTATAATACCGTGCATGGATGAAGGACTTGCAAAACTTATGGGCGGCGCAGCGCGGCTGAAGCTCTTGCGGCTTTTCTTCTTTAACCCCGAAGAGCTGTTTGAAAAAGAGAATATTGCGCAGCGTCTCAAGATTTCGAAATCAAGCGCAGCAAAGGAAGCGCAGTTTCTCGTGCGTGTCGGTCTGGTACGCAAACGCTTGTTTTATAAGGAGCAGACGAAAAAAAAGCAGGGGAAAGTCATGAAGAAAAAAGTGCCCGGCTTTATCCTCAACACCGATTTTCCCTATTTTGCACAATTACGGCAATTTTTGATCGAGACCGCCATGCTTGGGGGCAAGGAAGTGGGCAACCGCTTGCGCCCGACCGGTAAACTTCGGCTCGTGATCACGAGCGGTGTCTTTATGCAGATGTGGGAGTCGCGTATCGACATACTCATCGTTGGCGAAGATATCGACGCCGATGCGCTGACGGCGGTTATCAAACAAATGGAGGCAGAGTTGGGCCGTGAACTGCGCTACGCGACGTTCTCGACGCAGGATTTCTACTATCGTCGCAGCGTGCAGGACAAGCTCATACGCGATGTCATCGACTATCCGCATGAAACGGTGATCGATCGTATCGGCATTTAAGCTATCCACAGACCCCTATTTTCTTCATAAGAGCGCTTGTTACTATATACATAGAGACTTATCAACACTAACGCTGGTTTTTCCAGCCATTTTCTCTATGCAATTACAAACATGGGCGACGGTGCTTACCGCGTCATTTCAAAATATCGGATATGGGATTGTTCAATACATACCCAATCTTATCGTTGCAGTACTTATCATACTTTTGGGGTGGATCGTTGGTATTGGGATCGGCCGCGCAGTTGCGCAGGTCATTCGCGCCATCAAGATTGACACGGTATTGCGCAATGCCGGTGTTGACGACTTATTTTCGCGCGCTGGCTACCATTTCGACGCAGGAAGGCTTTTGGGCGGACTCATCAAATGGTTCATCATCGCAGTCTTTTTAGTAGCGGCACTCGATATACTCGGTCTTCAGCAGATCAACATGTTCTTGCGTGATGTCGTGCTGACTTATTTGCCGCAGGTGATCATCGCGGTCGTGATCCTCTTGGTTGCGGCGGTTATTGCAGATGCGGTCGAGGCAATGGTGCAGGGTACGGCAAAAGCATCGGCGCTCGGTTCTCCCTATTTCCTTGGCAGCGTCGCCAAATGGGCGATCTGGATTTTCGCTATCCTTGCCGCGCTCAATCAGCTCAATGTCGCGCAGGTTTTTGTGCAGACGCTCTTTACCGGCATCGTGATCGCCGCATCGCTTGCGATCGGCCTCTCGTTTGGTCTGGGCGGTCAACCCGCAGCACAGCGCTACATTGAAAAAGTACAGAAGCATCTTGAGGAGAAGAAGTAATTAGTCAGATAAAACAACAATATGTCCCCTGAAAACGAACCAAAAGAACCCACTGCACCAGCGTCTATCCCTGTTCCAGAAGATCAGCTTATTTCTGCAGATACGCTTGATGTCGGTACGGAACACCGTCCAAATGAAATTATTGGTGCCGATAATGATAATGAGCCTCCATACAGCGGGGGGCGTCATCTTGAAGAGGAAGGTGAGCGGATCATTGCGGCACATGCCGGCAAAGACAAACCGGGACGCCACACACAACCGTTTTTTGCCGGTACGAACATCAAAGTGTTACCGAAGGATTTTGCGGGGGACGAACATACTGCAATAGATCGCATATCAGGTGCAGTGGCTCGGGTAGAATGGCGAGAAGCAGCTTAGCTAGCCTACCTTTTGTTTAGTCTCGATCCCAAAATTTGACATGATTTTCGGGAGGGTATATACTCTCTCTTGTCTATGGGTATTTTTACGAGCCTTACAAGAAAGCGGAACGGGTAGCCGGTTGTTTTTATAGGCTACACGGACCGCACCAAGCGGTTTTTTTCTTACTCAAGACACGTCCATTGACAATTGAATAAGCGGGATCCACAAGCGGTGAGCTTGTGGATAAACAAAAAAGCAAACAAACACCGTTCCAAGCTTAAGCGTTTTTTGCTTGGAACAAAATCACATGCGGTTATTAGATTTCCTGGCAGGAAGTCTAAGAGCATATGGTGGATGCCTTGGCTTGAAGAGGCGATGAAGGACGTGGTACGACTGCGATAAGCGTCGGGGAGGTGTCTAGCAACCTTCGATCCGGCGATTTCCGAATGGGGAAACCCCATACAGCAAACCTGTATGACCTTAATTTATTTAAGGAGCGAACCCAGAGAATTGAAACATCTTAGTACCTGGAGGAAAAGAGACCAATATGTAGAAACTTTGTCGTGTGCGGGACTTAGATGCCTCGCACACGGTAAGGTTTCTGGTATTTCCTTAGTAGCGGCGAGCGAAAAGGAAGAAGCCCAAACCTGCACGTTTACGTGCAGGGGTTGTAAGATGACAGTGTCCGTAAGGAGGGAAGTAAATCATTCATGTGTTAGGAGAACGCACTGGAACGTGCGGCCCCAGAGGGTAACAGCCCCGTACACGAAAACACATGGATCTTCCTTGCTGTTATTCTTGAGTAGCGCGGGACATGTATAGCTTGCGTGAATCTGCCGGCACTAACCGGCACGGCTAAATACTCTTCAAGACCGATAGTGAACTAGTACCGTGAGGGAAAGGTGAAAAGAACCCCGGGAGGGGAGTGAAATAGAACTGAAACCATATGCTTACAAGGAGTCGGAGGGGCGCAAGCCCTGACGGCATGCCTATTGAAGAATGATCCGGCGAGTTTATGCATGCGGCTCGGCTAAGTGCCTGACGCACGGAGCCACAGGGAAACCAAGCGTGAATAGCGCGTAATTGGTCGTATGCATAAGACCCGAAACCAGATGAGCTTACCTTGAGCAGGGTGAACGTTTCCGAAAGGAAACGGGAGGCCCGAACCCGTTGAAAGTTCGACATCATGGGATGACTTGAGGTAAGGAGTGATAAGCTAATCGAATCTGGTTATAGCTGGTTCTCTCCGAAATAGCTTTTGGGCTAGCGTCGCGTGTTCCCACTGGGGGTAGAGCACTGGAAGGTCTGAATAGGGAGAAATCTCGTCAAACCTATCAAACTCCGAATACCAGTCGGTCAAGAACGCGGCAGTCAGACCGTGGGGGCTAAGCTTCACTGGTCAAAAGGGAAACAGCCCAGACCGCCAGCTAAGGTCCCTAAATCTATGCTCAGTGCATCTTAAGGAGGTGAAGTTTCTCTGAC
>CAZWIY010000072.1:0-3443 GCA_964634575.1 uncultured Candidatus Saccharibacteria bacterium
AATGAACCATGATCCTCGTCGCACGCATGATGTAGTCATCAATTTTGCCGACCACGGACCAAATCAACCAATGGCCGAACAGCCAACCGAAGGAAAAAGCGTCCTGCTCGATTTCGATCCGAACACGCTGCAATGGAATATTGCATCAGGAGATCCCGAACGAGAGTCGGTGCGACAATAATATTATTCATGTAATAATAGAGGACAATAATTATGTGGATTCTTTACGCGCTTTTATCGGCAGGATTTGCGGCAGCAGTTGCGATATTTGGCAAACTCGGCTTGGGGCAGGTCGACTCAACGGTCGCGACGGCAGTACGTGCGGTGGTCATGGCGATCTTTCTGACGATCGTGGTGTTTGCGCTGCAAAAAGTTTCGCTCATCAAGGCGCTCGACAGCAAGGCGCTCACGTTTATCGTATGTTCCGGTGTCGCGGGTGCGCTTTCATGGATCTTTTATTTTCTTGCACTCAAAACCGGTCCTGCGACACCGGTTGCCGCGCTTGACCGACTGAGTATCGTCTTTGTTGCGATCCTCGCCGCGCTCTTTTTAGGTGAGGCACTCACCGTCAAAACTGTCGCAGGCGTACTACTTATTATTGGCGGCGCAGTATTGTTGGTACTTGCGTAACATTATATGTATAAAAAATAAACGGACTATTTCATCCGTTTATTTTTTATACTGAGTAATTTTTGTAATTATTTTCCGAGCAACTGATTGGCTTTTGTCATGGTTGCTTGATCGAAGTTTCCGGTACCGTTTTGCAAGCTGCGCGGCGTGAGTATCTCGGTACGATATGCTTCTTGGAAGCGTGCGACGGCAACCGCTGTCTTGACCCCGTAGTAAGCGCTCTCTTGTCCTTTCGCACCCGTACCGGTGGTTGCTATGGTAAAACCGCGAGCGTTGAGGAACTGTTGCAGACGGATTACGTCAGCGTGTGTTTCTCCAAGGCTCAACGTTTTGGTAAATGCCTGAGCAGAAACAGCAGTAGTGGTTGTCGTATCGGCACTGACGAGCGCTGCACATGCCTTTGCTGCGCGGTCTTGCGGGATGATGCCCAGTGCGACGAAAAGGTCGATGAGTCCTGCAAGCGTCGGGCTGCCGTCGATCTCGCTTGCCGGACGAGTGGGGCCTGAACACTTGGCAAGCGCGGCAACTGCGGTGGCCGAGTACGTGGAAGCGCTCGCGACTTTAGTTGATGACGAACTGCTGCGTCGTGAAGATCCGCCACCACCTCCGCCAGATCTATGGCTCGATGAACTCTGTTGTGTGGTCTCGGTAGGTGTTTCGGTTGAGGTGTTGGTATCGGTCGTCGGCGCAGTCGGCGCTGCTTCCGGCGGGGTAGGCACTTCCGACTCTACGGGAGTTCCGGGCAACGTAAATTCCGGTGCGGGAGGAACTTCCGCAAATACTGTATGTGTCGGTACGCCGAGCATGAAGCCTGCGATAGCTGGTATCAGCAAGGCGACAGAGAAAGAAGTATTGACCGTATAATGTGATTTCATAGTAAGGTAGAGAGTAACTATTACGATGGACAAATTGATAATCTATACAGATCTATGGTCTCGTAACGATGCTCATATGCTATCACATTATATAAACTATGTCAAGTATAATCTTGACATATACAAAAAACCATGATTTCCATAGTTTTTTAGCAGAAAGACCCTTGTGAATTAATGAGCGCTTTTTTTCAGCAAAGCGGCAAAATTATGCTGCACTTTTTCAAGCTTTGGATTGATGATGATCTCGCAATATGGGTTACCCGGATTGCGCGCAAAGTAATTTTTGTGATAGTCTTCGGCTGCGTAAAACGCCTCAAGCGGTTTGATTTCGGTCACGATAGGCACGCCTGCATTGCTTGAAACATTGATCTCGGCAATAAATCGTTCGGCTTCTTTTTTCTGCTCATCATTGGTGTAAAAGATGACTGAACGGTACTGGGTACCCACGTCGTTGCCTTGCCGGTTGAGGGTAGTCGGGTCATGCGTGCCGAAAAAGACGGTGAGAAGATCTCGAAAGTCGATTTGTGCCGGATCAAAGATGATACGCACCACTTCGGCATGACCGGTCGTGCCGCTTGAGACTTGTTCGTAGGTCGGGTCTTTCGTAGTACCACCGGCGTACCCCGGCGTTACGGACATGACGCCTTTGAGCGAAAGAAAAACCGCTTCCGTACACCAAAAACATCCTCCACCAAATATCGCAACTTCTATTTTTTGTTCCATACATATATATTACATCGAAAGTACCCACTGCTTAAAGACCTCATAAAAGAGCGACAAATCATCTGCATCAATCCATTCGTCTTCAGCGTGTTGGCCGCCGCCATGCGGACGCACGAGAAGGACCGGTATGTCGTATGCACCGAAATAATTCGCGTCCGAACTACCGTGCGCCAGGAGCGGTTGCGGATCTTGGCCCGCGACTTGTTTTGAAAACGTGCGCCATGTTTGTATGAGCGGATGCGTCAGGTCGGTGTGATAGTAATCATTGAAGCGTACTTCATGGTATTGGATACCACTATAACGCGATCGGATGGATTCGATCTGAGCGAGCATCCCCTCTTTTGCGCCGGAAGATGCGAGACGAATATCGAGCAGGGCATGGGAGTGATCGGGCACTTGATTGGGAGCTTCGCCGCCGTCGATGCGCCCGATCGTGAGCGTGTGGTGTTTGTGTTCACTGTCGCCGCACGGCTCTTTCACAAACGTGTCGCTCAACTCGCAAAGAAAACGCATCAGGGTATCATTTGCACTGACGCCTTCCCATGGACGCGAACCGTGTGCACAGGTACCGTGTGCGTCTACGCGCAAACGCAAAGAACCTTTTGCGGCTTCCTGGATACGCCAATCTTCACCGCCGTCAGGAAGAAACACAAACGATGTACGAAAGCCTTGTTCAAGGATATGGCGCGTACCATGCCATCCGCCATGTTCTTCGTCCGAAGTGACCATAAGGCCCATGTTGTGTTCGTGAGCGCGGTCACCCAACTCATGGAGCAGAGTCAGATAGCATGCGATCGCGCTTTTCATATCAAATACGCCGCGTCCCAGGAGGCGGCCATGTTCTTCACGCATTGAAAACACTCCGTCCGATCCGGGTACGACGTCGACGTGTCCAGCTAAAAGCAGTGCGGGGGCAGCGATATGTTTTGGCGTTGCAGTAAATGAATGATGGCCGCCGGACTCGTGCCATGTAACATCAAAACCTTCCGGCAATTGTGCCACGATCCACTCAAGCGCCGTTTTATTTGCGGCGTGGTCGTCGGTGATCGACCTCAATGAAACGAGTGTCTGTAAATATGAATGAAGTATTTTTTCGATCATAAGCATTTTTGAAATCAATAAGAAAGAGCGGGCGGATGGGAACTCATCCGCCCATACTCTCAGATCATGCAGAGACGGTCAAGGGACCGAACACTGCATCAGAGGCGCCGTGCA
>CAZWIY010000073.1:0-3394 GCA_964634575.1 uncultured Candidatus Saccharibacteria bacterium
CTTAGCATCATGTAACTTCATAGCGCGATACAGTTCACTTAAAGGCACCATGTACCCACCACTTGGAAAAATAGCAGGAAGTTCGTCTGATGACACATACCACTCAGGATCTACCTGCAATGTAAGACCTTTGTATGCAGCTCGATACTCGATAAAAGCTGGATCACTAATGAGGGTACAGGGTTTCCGGGCACGAGACTCAGGATATAGTAGTACTTCAAGTATGATTCGTGACGTGTCGGTCATCAGTGCACTCCCCTTCCATACATAGAATCTAAATGTATCATACTGATCTGGCGCACAATCGTCCAGTAAGGCTACCGTGATGCATGAACTTCTTTATATGAAATCCAAAAAAAGTAACTGATACTCGTTACCGTAACCAAAGGTGCGACCCATTCGGGTACATGTACCCCGAAACCGCGCAGAAGCATGGTGACACCGAGTGCGGCGATCGCGTACATTGCCCCATTTTTCAGATATACATACCGCTTGATGCGTTCGATGTTTGAGACAGTGAATTGTCGCACGGCAACGGCCCCCAGACTGTTACCGATGAGAATGAGCGGGATCGAAAACGTGAACGCAAATGCGCCAAGCACGCCGTCTATGGAAAATGTCGTGTCGATCGCTTCGAGGTACACGATCTTGCTTACGTCTCCCATGTTTGCATGATCGCCTGCCAGTAGTTTCCGTTCCGTTTCTTCCGCCTGCGATTTGAATCCTGACGTCAGAAAAAAGACCGTCGACCCGACCACCGCCCCAAACGCAACGATCGGATGTTCCAAATGCAACGCAAACCATACGATCAGGCATAGCAATAGAGAGGCGATGGCATAAAACCAAATGCTTTGGCGATGGAAAAAAGGTTCGTGCGGCAAGCCGTATTTCTTTTCTTCGATAAAAAGCCAGTGCAAAAACAACAGCACCAGAAAGATCCCGCCGCCCATAAGCAGTATTGGCGTCGCGGTTTCGATCGCCGCGTGGGCATCGGGCGTGTTTGAAAAGGTCGCACGCAATGCCGTGACTGGACCCGTACCCGGCATTGCGGCCCAGACGATCACCCACGGCAACAATCCCCGCACCACCACGACCGCAAAAAAGAGTCCCCACGTCAGAAACCACTTCCGCGCCCTTTGACTGACGGTACCCAATACCTCGGCATTGATAACCGCGTTGTCAAGCGAACTGACGATCTCAAACAATGCAAGTCCTAAGACAGTAAGTAGTACTGTTGCTGAAAGCATGTGAAAGAATATACCACGTTTTTGTCGGATCGTTCATATTGCCTACACGTATAAAAACGCATAGTATAGTCACATCTATCAGTAAATAAACTGACTATGAAGTATTTTATCTATGCGATTATCATTGCTGCCGTTCTCGTAGGAGGCTGGTTCTTAGCCGATTCGCAGGGCTGGATCGGTACGACAGCGACCTCGACCCAGGAAATGGCAACAACCTCGCCTTGGGACATGGTCGATGAGCAAAGCGGCGAAACCCAGACCGCATCAAGCACGGGCACGACGACCACCTCCACCGCGACAAGCTCAACCGCTACATCGTCTGCGGCAAGCGCTGCGGTAAAGACATTTACCGTTGAGGGCAAGAACTTTTCATTCTCCCCTGCCGCGATCACCGTCAAGAAAGGCGACACGGTGAAGATTATCTTTAAAAATAGCGGCGGCACGCACGATTGGGTACTTGATGAATTTAATGCAAAGACGCAAAAGATCGGTTCGGGCGAAAGCGAGACGATCGAGTTCGTCGCCGACAAGGCCGGTACGTTCGAATACTATTGTTCGGTCGGCAACCACCGCGCCATGGGCATGAAGGGTACGCTCACCGTCACGCCATAATCACTGTTGATACATCTTCTTGATGTATTCCACCATCGCCGCGGCATCTGTCGCGGCGTTTTGGGAATTGAGGACGATGACCGCGATAGGTCGTTTTTCTCCGTGGAAAGAATACTCGAAGATAGCAAGGAGATTTTGCTGTCCGTCCGCCGTCGTGGTGGTAGTGTCGCTGTTTATGACGGCGATCCGTGCCGCAGCGGCAGCCGCAAGATCATCGTACGGATCAGTACTGCTCGCTTGAGTCGTTTGCGCGACCGTCGAAGCCGGCACATCGATCATGCCGCCGAAAAATGCGCGGTCGTTTATGAAAGGATGGAGGGGAGCGATATCGTTCCACGCCGGATCGCCGTATGCCGCGGATTGCGAGTCGGTGATGTCCGCGCTGATCTTGAGGATGAATGGACGGTTATTGTAGAGGTACTTGGCGAGCTGGAATACATCTTCCGCAGTCGCGATATTTCCCTCATCGAGACCGGCAGGATCTTTAAATTGCGTATGCGTCATGCCCAAGGCCTGTGCTTTTGCTTTCATAAGTCCCACGGCACGCGTGCGGCCCAAGGGATGCACCATGGCTTCTGCGGCTTCGCCCGATGATTCAAGCAGAAGCGGGAATAAAAGGTCGTATACCGTATACGTGGCGCCTATGGTCAGACGCGGGCGGGCGCTCGGTACGATGTCCGATTCGGAAATGGTGATCGGTTTTTCGATACTTTGAAACTCGCTTGCCACGAGCGCGGACATGACTTTCGGTACAAACGGCACATGATGTGCCTCGCCCGATGACTTACTCAAGAGCACGAAATTGCTCTTGAGGTCTGCGACCAGATAGCTTCCCGCGGTGACCGACGGCGGGATGATGTTGTAGGTAAAGTCATCGTTGCCGAAATCTTTTTCAAAAACGACGATCGGCGTGCCGACGTCCACGAGATCGTACACGGCTTTCGCGTCTTCGTCCGAAAGACGGATGCATCCGCCCGAATACGACGAAGAGACCGGTTTGCCATCGGGATAGGTGGGCCAGCCATGGATGAAGAAATTGCCCTGAAACTGGATATTCCACGGCGTATACACTTTTCCAAACGAAGAAAAATGCGACTTCTCCTTTCCTTCCGCTTTGTACAAGCCCGACGGCGTCTCCCACCACGAGCCCTCCTTGCCTTTCGATTTGATCGGCACTTCAAGCGCTACCGTGCCCTGTTTGTACACGCGCAGCGTCATCAACGAAAGATCGGTCTCGACGAAATCAGCCTTCTGCGCGATGAAATCATTTTTTACTTTCTCGAAAAAATCGGCGTTTTGCAACGCTGGCCATGCGCCATACACAAAATCCTGCTTCCCCATAAGCCCTTCGGGTACCGGGATGTTGTATCCTTGCACGAAATCGCGAAGCAAATAGACCGTTCCGGCAACCGCAAGGACCGCCGCGAGTGCGAAGGTGACGAGTGCAAGCCAAATATTTACTTCGATATGTAAAATGCGATTCATGATTGGTAGGTTGGACTTTCTTCCGTTTTTCCCGCGTATGTCGTGGCATA
>CAZWIY010000074.1:0-3370 GCA_964634575.1 uncultured Candidatus Saccharibacteria bacterium
GCCACCCTTGCCGCCTTCGCTTGCCGCACCCGCATCGCCGCCATTGCCTGCGACCGCAGCTGCGCTTGCATTGCCGCTCATACCGCCGATCGGATCGGCATTGCTGCCATGGGCGTGTGCATAGAAGTACGAAAGGATGCCGCTGTAAGCACTGCCACCGTCGCCGGTCGCCGCAGCTGCTTGTGTGCTGCCGCCTTTGCCTGCCGACGTATCGCTGTTGCTTGCGCTGCCGCCTTTACCGGCATCTGCGCCGTTTGCAACATTGTCACCAGTATTTGCATCAGAGCTGACGCCATTGACGACATACGCATTATTCTGACTGTCCGCAGCCACCGTCGTCACGACGGGTACGTACGTCTTCGAATATTGCTGCCAATGACCTTCTGAAGCTGCTGCCTGATTTTTATCGAGACTCAATGCATCATAGCTGTCCGAAGAGCCGCCACCGAAACGATGATCGTATCCGCTTTCGTTGCTGCTTGCCGATTCTTTGTCGAGAGAGAAGGAACTTTCTTCTGCAGCATAGCTGTCTGCGCTTGCATAGCTTTCATTGTAATGATCGCACCCGCAATCGCTCGACACATCGACATCGGTGTCGTTGGTATTGAGTTCATTATCGACCGCTACCACCGAAGAAGCATCGCCGGTTTGGATGGCGCCGCCCATGCCGCCGGCACCGCCCGCACCACCGACGCTTACCGCACCGGCTGTGCCGCCATTGCCACCGACACCAAGAGCGTCGGCTGCACCGCTGTCACCGCCAATCGTGTCCCCATGCATACCGCTTGCGCTGCCGCCATTGCCCGTGCTGGCTCCTGCAGCCGCACTGCCACCTTTGCCTGCCGACGTATCGCCGTTGCTTGCGCTGCCGCCTGCCCCGCCTTTGCCACCATTTGCAACATTGCGACCGGTGTTGGCCGATGAGCTCACCACATTAGTAACTGCCGCACTATTTGCATTGCTGACAACCACCGTCGTCACATCGCCTGCCGGAGTCGGAGAATACGCGTGAATAGGAGCTGCAAATACGCCAAGCGAGAGCGCAGGGAGCACTGCGAGCGCTACGAGTGAACCTGCAAATTTTTTTCGTGTAACCATATCGTTGAATAAGAATTAAGTAATTCGGATAAATTCAGAGATGATGTGCTTCCGCTTCGTAAAACGTACGGAATGATGCCTTATCATCATGGATAGTATATCCTCTCCCGACGGAGAGGTTCGACCTTTTGTGTGAACAGGACGTTCACACGCCAACATTCAACACTATGCTCGTTGAGTGCTCGCGCGTGAATGGTGCTACCTTTTATCGTGAAGCACGCCAGTGAAATTTTTTATGAAGAACATCGCATCGTATGATTGATGCTTGTTGTAGTTGTCAGCACGACAACAAAAACCGCCTTCAATGCAAGACAGAAAAATTCGCCAAACGAAACGAGAGGTGCGGGTTGAAAAAACATGAAGAAGAAGTGTGCATAACACGTTCGCCAGTTTCCCCTACCACACAAACGTGCAGTAATTTTATGATACTGCCGCCAAATAGAAGACGTCAAATGAAATTATTGTGGATAAGTACGCCTATGTTTATATGAAGAAACGGGAAGGACGTCCACCCATAGGGGAAACCAGCATTGCGTGCTGCCGGATGGGCGTCCTTCTCGTATCTTCATGCGTCAATGATAGGTATCAAACGTACTGTCGGCGTCACACACTCTATGCCGCTGTTTTGGTGTTTATAGCAAATAGCCTATCGTGCGTCAATGCCGCCGCTGTGCTAGTATCGAGTACATGGATCCGAAATTTTTGAAACCATATAATTCCAATGAGGTCGAGGGCCGCATGTATGCATTATGGGAAACAGCGGGCTATTTCAACCCCGATGTCTGCATAGAAAAGGGTGTCACCAAGCCCGACGCCAAACCTTTCTCCATCGTCCTTCCCCCGCCCAATGTGACGGGAACGCTCCATATGGGACATGCGGCCATGCTCGCCGTCGAAGATATACTCGTGCGCTACCACCGCATGAAGGGTGAAAAAACACTATGGATACCCGGAACTGATTCGGCAGCGATTGCTACACAGTCGAAAGTAGAAGGCATCATATACAAACAAGAAAAGAAAACGCGCCACGATCTTGGCCGCGATGAACTATTGCGCCGCATCAATGCATTTACCGAAGAAAGTAAAGCAACAATCATCAACCAAACCAAAAAGATGGGTTCTTCGCTCGACTGGTCACGCTATGCGTATACTCTCGATGAAAAAAGGTATGGAGCAGTCATGGAGGCATTTGTACGACTTTACAACATGGGACTCATCTACCAAGGAGACCGCATTGTGAACTGGGATCCAAAAATGCAAACGACGGTGTCCGATGATGAAATAGAATACGTCGAACAAACCGATCCCTTCTATTATTTCAAGTACGGGCCCTTTATTATTGGTACCGTACGTCCTGAAACAAAATTTGGTGACAAGTATGTGGTCATGCATCCTGATGACAAGCGGTACAAAGAGTATGAACATGGCCAAAAGATCGATCTTGAATGGATCAACGGTCCCATTACTGCAACGATCATCAAAGATGAAGCGGCAGATATGGAAACCGGCTCCGGCGTTATGACGATCACGCCATGGCATTCAACAGTAGACTATGAGATAGCACAACGTCACGGACTCGATAAAGAACAAATCATAGATAATCGCGGTATCTTACTTCCTATTGCAGGAGACTTTGTTGGTGAACATATCAAAAAGGCACGAGCAAAGATTGTAGAGCGTCTTGCGCAAAAGGGTTTGGTTGACCACATCGATGAAAAATACACGCACCGAGTCGCCACAAACAGTCGCGGTGGTGGTGTTATTGAGCCACAAATTATGAAGCAGTGGTTTATTGATGTTGAAAAAGAATTTACACCACCCAACACTACCCAAAAAACCACATTGAAAAAATGGATGCGTCATGTCGTTGAAGATGAATGTGTAGAAATACTACCTGATCACTTTAAAAAAACGTATTATCACTGGATCGATAACCTGCGCGATTGGTGTATCTCACGGCAGATTTGGTTCGGGCATCGTATCCCTGTTTGGTATAAAGATAATGAAATATATGTTGGCACTGAAGCGCCGCAAGATGGCGATGGTTGGGTACAAGATGAAGATACACTCGATACCTGGTTTTCTTCGGGCTTGTGGACTTTCTCGACTCTTGGTTGGCCCGAGAAAACAGAAGATCTGGAAATATATCACCCTACTTCCCTTTTGGAGACTGGTTATGACATCCTTTTTTTCTGGATCGCGCGCATGATCCTCATGTCTGGCGCTCTCTTGGGTGAAGTGCCATTTAAAAATGTATATCTGCATGGACTCG
>CAZWIY010000075.1:0-3360 GCA_964634575.1 uncultured Candidatus Saccharibacteria bacterium
TCATCGCGCAGAAAAACATCAATGTCGGTCTTGTCAGCGATGACGATCTGCGCATCGATGCGGCGCTCATCGCGCAAAACGGGCGTGTGGGACGCTTCTATTACGAAACACCCAAGTGCGCCCCGTATGATACGCGCTCAACCCTCACGCTCTGGGGGATGATCGCCACCAATAAGCGATATGGTTTCGCGTACACCGACGGCACCGGCTACACCGACCGCAATTTGTATTATGACGGGAGTTTGCTGTATAGTCCGCCACCTAATTTCCCACTGACATCCGACCAGTACCAGCAACTCATCTGGGAGGAGCGGTGAAACGCCCTTATCGAAATTTCACGAATATAGTTTATACTGGTACGCATGACTCATGACGAGCTAGTGATATCGGTACGTAACCTCAAGAAATCGTTTGGACCGTTGGTCGTGCTTGATGGCATCGAGCTTTCCGTGACACGCGGCACCATGCTCGCCCTTTTGGGCCCTAACGGCGCGGGCAAAACGACCACCGTGCGCATCTTGAGCACCTTGCTTATGCCCGACGAAGGCGAAGTGCGCGTACAGGGATTCGACGTCAGACACGACGCGGATCAGGTCCGTCGCAATATCGGACTCACCGGACAATACGCGGCAGTGGATGAATTCCTTTCCGGCCGCGAAAACCTCGAGATGATGGGACGTCTCTATCATCTTGATCGCCAAAAAAGCAAAGAACGCGCCGAAGAATTGTTGGAGCAATTCGATCTCACTGATGCAGCCGATCGCCCGACAAAAACCTATTCCGGTGGCATGCGCCGCAGGCTCGACCTTGCCGCATCCCTCGTCGCCACGCCTCCGGTCATTTTTCTCGACGAGCCGACCACCGGCCTTGACCCCCGCAGCCGCCTTGCCATGTGGGACGTCATACAGAAACTCAAAAACGAAGGCGCTACCATATTGCTCACCACCCAATATCTGGAAGAAGCAGACAAGCTTGCCGACCAGATCGCGGTGATCGACCACGGAAAAGTGATCGCGCACGGTACGGCGGAAGAACTCAAAGCGCGCGTGGGGAGGGAGCGGATCGAACTCATCATCGACGCTCGTCACGATTTTGAACAGGCGCGCCATGCACTTGCTGCCGTAGAAGCATCGTACGACGTACAAGAACGCAGCATCAGCATACCGACCGACGGTAGCGTACGTGAGGTCAAACGCGTTCTTGACCTTTTATATAACGCCGGGATCGAGATCGACAGCATGTCAGTACATAACCCGACGCTCGACGACGTCTTTCTCAATCTCACCGGACACGAGACACAAAGTGAAACAGAAGAAGTAACTGAAAAACCATGACCACACATTCATCAGTACATTCGCGTATTTACTGGGCAGTGTCGGACACAAGCGTTTTGATCAAGCGCAGTCTTAAACATATCGTCAAAAATCCCGATCAGCTCCTCGGCGTGACGATCCAGCCGATCATGTTCATGCTTTTGTTTCGGTACGTGTTTGGCGGCGCGATCGACACCGGTGGCGTCAGCTATGTGAACTTTCTCGTTGCCGGCATTTTGGTACAAACCGCCGCATTCGGGGCGATGACGACGTCGCTTTCCGTCGCGACCGATCTCAAACGCGGGATCATCGATCGTTTCAAATCGCTCCCCATGATAAGTTCGGCGGTCATGACGGGACATGTCGTCGCCGACCTTGCGCGCAACATGATCTCTTCGATCATCATGATCCTCGTTGCCTTGTTGGTGGGATTTCGACCGACGGCATCGGTAACTGAATGGATCGGCATCGCGCTTATCGTGCTGCTGTTTACGTTTGCCCTCTCCTGGGTTTCGGCTATCATGGGACTCTTGGCCAAGAGCGTCGAAGCGGTGCAGTGGCTCGGTTTTTTCGTTGTCTTTCCGCTCACTTTTGCAAGCTCGGCCTTCGTACCGACCGACGGCATGCCGCTTGTATTACGGGTGTTTGCCGAAAATCAGCCGGTGACGCACGTCATCGAAGCCATCCGTGCGCTCATGGTCGGTACGCCGATCGGCAATCATGCATGGATCGCAGTCCTGTGGTGCCTCGCCACAAGCGCAATAGCGATTCCCATTGCGGCATACCTCTTTCGCCGCCATGGAACGCGGTAGTCTTTCTCCGTTACGCCCTGTTACATGCCCGAAGAGATATTGTAGATGGGCGTAATCATGGAAACGGCAAAAAAGCCGACCGCCGTACCGACGACGAGCATCAGCAGGGGTTCGATCACGGTCGAGATATTTTTTGTCTTTTGATCCACTTCCCCTTCGTAAAAATTGGCGACTTCCAAGAGCATGTCCGGCAAATTGCCGGTCTCTTCACCGACCGCGATCAGTTCTCCGACCAGCGGCGGATAGAGTTTGTCGTTTTTAAGAAAAATGCCCGCGATCGGGGAACCTTTCTGCACGCTCTGCTGCGCTTCAAATAAAACGCTTTTGTAGTAGGAGTTTTGGATCACTTCACCGGTGATCTCGAATGCATTGATCACATTGACTCCTGCCGAGAGAAGCGATGCAAGCGTGCGGCCCGTGCGTGCGGCATTGGTCTCTTTTGCAATGGGCTTGATGAGGGGCATATGCAAAAGAAACCAATCGAAGCCACGTTGCCCGGCCTTGGTACGCAAGGCAGTAAAAAATCCCGCCACGGCAGCAAGACACAGTGCTGCCGCGATGATCGTATTATGCACGAGAAAATCGCTCAACCCGATAATGATCTTTGTCGAAAGCGGTAATTCGATGTTGAGTTCTTTAAACGTCTGCGTCAGTGTCGGTACGATATAGAGAAGCATCAAGACACCCACACCGATCAGTGCAGTGACGACGATCGACGGATAAATGAGCGCGCCGCGTATCTTCCTTTTAAGCTGATGCGCGCGCTCAAGTTGGTCGGAGACGATGCGCAACGACTCGGCAAGCGTACCCGACTCCTCACCGGCACGAACCATCGCGATCACCAAAGGCGAGAACACGTTTTTATGCGCCGTCATCGCAGTATGTAAGTCGCTGCCTTTTTGGATTTCAGATTGCAACGATTGCAAAACGGCCTTGAGTTTCTCTCCGCGCGTCTGGCGTTCCATGACATTGAGCGCACGAGAAAGCGCGAGTCCGGCCTTGATCATCGCCGAGAGGTTGCGCATGAGCATGATCTTGTCGCTCTCCTTCACACGACCAAAAAGTCCCTGCACGCGCGCAAGCAAAGCGCTGCTACTACCGACCGGCTCAACGGAGAGCACCGTGGCATTTTCCTTGCGCACGATATTGTACACATCGAAGCGATCTTTCGCTTCGACGGTATTTTCAAACGTACTGCCGTCTTCTCGTGATGCTTTAAAATGAAATTGGGGCAT
>CAZWIY010000076.1:0-3077 GCA_964634575.1 uncultured Candidatus Saccharibacteria bacterium
CGGGCTGTCATTTCTTCACCGCCATCTCAAGCGACTCAATGCGTGCCCTGAAAAATTCGCACGTACCCTTTAAAGCCGCGCGGTCCTTCTCGCATTCCATTTGTGCCTGCTCTGTATCGTCGAGTTTTTTATCGAGGTGCTCGACTTTCAATTCCAACTTCATAATCGCTTGGCCGTTGCGTGTTTCGCTGAGTCGATAGAGGTAACCTACGACAGTTGCTAGTGTGCTCACAATCGCAGCGATCCCCGCAAAAATGTAGGTAAGGAGCCCATCGTCTGTGGGTGGTAAATCTGGCATTGCCGCCTCGTTGTCTAGTAAGCTCATCTCGACCCCAGCATTTTTTGCCCAGCGTACCTGCGTCCTATCAGCCAGGAGGAAGGCTCGCTAGCGCGTTATTTTTTCAATCAACCGCTTCACGACTGCAATCGGCACAAGCACGCACGCTATGGCAAACGCAAGCACGGCGAAAATCAAGTCATCTATGGCTTGTCGCATACCTCAACCCATATCACAGTCCACTCGCCCTCTGCCTCTTGCTTAACCACTTCATACACGACGCCCTCGCATACGTAGAGCATGTCAAGCGCTGCCTGAATGTCGTGTGTGTAAATCGGTCCTAGCACTTAAACAGCCCCGCTACGTACCGCCATGCAAATGTCGCAAGTATCCTCACAACGATTATTTTTCGCTTCAGCCATGTCATCGCCTAAAACACTCTTTTCCATTTGTCGTCGCTCTTGTATCGCATACCGGCCTTCAATACTCGCTCTGCCATTGCGCTAAGCAGAGAATGCCAGCGACGAGTGAGTGGGAAGTTAGCAAGAAAGCAAAAGCAAAACGCAAGCCGCCGATAAACTGGTATCAGCTTCAGTTCTATTTTTTGCTCTTGTGCCATCTATCCGTTTCCAAAAAAACTCGCCGCCAATCGGTAGGAGGGTGAGCCGTGCGACTAGCGACGAGCCTGTTTCTTCAATTCCATCATCATTCCGCAGCCGCAACCGACAGCAAATGATCCGACTGTTACGACTGCTAAGAGTGCTAGTTCGATCATAGTTTTTTCATCGTCTCATAACGCATGTTTCCGACTCGAACCATGCGGCACTGGTCATCGCTGCAAAGCTCAACGTCAAACGCCGGCGTTGGCCGACCATCTGGCCCAACCTCCACGAACTCAACACCGTCTGCTTGCACCGCTGCTAGGTTTTGTTGCTTCCATTGCACGCAAGGCGGACAATTGCTCTGAGTGTGCATCACAATCCGCTTGATTGCCCAACCTAGCTTGCGTGGCAGCGCTCGCGCTGGTGACTTAGCACGCACCCAATCGCGCAGCCGCTGGTCTTTCAGCATCGGCAAGCCTTTACCCTGGTCCAGCAACTCTTGGATATGGTCACAGTCGTGGACGAACGCCAATTCCGCTGGACTCCACTTGGAAACGAATCTTTCCGGGTGGATATTCTCGCCAGCCATGTGTTTCCGCAAGGACTCGAACGGTTCCGGTCCATTGCTGCCCGGCCATGTGTAGGTAGGGAGGTAAGCAGGTACCAAACGTTCTAGCACCGTCAACCGTGCTTTTAACGCCTCATAGTCTCGCTCTGCTGCTACCCCGATGGCTTGGCCTAGGTTTAAAACCTCAATCTCTTGAGCCACTACAGCCCGGCAAATCAGAATGAAAGCTAACGCGATTATTGGTCGCACATTAAACCTCGACTGGCTTGAGTTCGGGATAAATCATTTCCGCTGGCCCGTAACAGATGTGCGTCGAGAAGCTGTGCCGTACTTGTTGGTCAATAGATTCAGGTGAGTTTTCGTTGCAGCCATCGCCGTCCCACTCTCCCCATGAATTGATGCGCCGGTAGTCGCCGTTGGCTGCCTTGGTCCAAAGAACTGTCGAATGGCCCCCACCGCCGCGACCGATGTAATTCGTCACGCGAGTTCGGCTGACTGAATTGTCCCAGACAATGCCGTCTTGCACTGGTAGCCCAATGTCCATCCAAGCCTTAGCAACGCCGGGGTCTCGTGTTGGACGACTGGCAACGAGCTTATAGGGGTAGATAATGCCGCTTGGCTCTGACGGGTTGTACCCAGCTGGATACGCCCAATCTTTTTCAAGGCATAGACCATGCTGCGTAGCAACCCATTGACCGCCGCTAAGCGTAGAGCCACGGTCGCCGCGAATGCCGTCTTTGCGTTGGCTAAGGTAGTAGGCAGCCGCACGTGAGAAGTGCAGTATCCGCCCTGTTTGCAGGAAGTAGCAAATCGTAAAGATCATCGCCAAAGCGTGACCTTGGCAAGAGCCTTGGCTGCCTTGGTTGAGCGGATCGAGTAGTGTCATCGGATGGACGACTGGGTTAAACTCTGGCGTGGCTTTTTCTGCCATCTTCAGCATGAACAGCGGGTCTACGCCAGTTGCTTCAAGATACGGTCTGTCTTCTTGCTCTATGGCATAGCCAAGCCTGCCGATAGGTAACTCGCGGTCTTCACGTGGAGCGTTTAAAACTTCCATTTACTTCACCTTCTCCAGTGCATCGGCGATTTCATTGAAGGCTGCGTACCAGTCGGCCTTGCTGTACTGCCGCTTGGCTTGAGACTCCTTAAACGCAGCCGATAAAGCTGTGCGTAGTTCAGGCTTTGCACTCGCTGTCTGTTGGTTAATCCACGCTATGACATTGCGGTTGGGGTTGGCTTTGTCCGCTGGGTTGTCCGAGTCGATCGACCGCAACGGCTGCCCATTCTGCGCATAGAGAGAATCACCAGCCGAACGATAGACCTTGGCAATTGCATTCGAAGCCGCTGCATCCGGCGCGTTGGTGTAAGCTGGTAAACCTACGCCGTACTCGTTACGCACGTCGGTATCGGGTGGCGTTGGTGGTGTTGGCGGATCGTCTGGTTTTGGTGGTGGCTTAACTTCGCCAATCGTGAAATTGAACCGACTGACAACCTTCTTGCCGCCGTAGTCCAGTTCCGCCCGTGCTCTGAACTTTCCGGTTGCGTCAATCTTCAGTTCGATTCGGTTGCCGTCGAGCTGCGTTAGCGTCGGCTGGACAAACTCCAAGCCTGGCACCGTTTCGACTTCCAA
>CAZWIY010000077.1:0-3002 GCA_964634575.1 uncultured Candidatus Saccharibacteria bacterium
TCG
This sequence comes from uncultured Candidatus Saccharibacteria bacterium, assembly GCA_964634575.1. Taxonomy (GTDB): domain Bacteria; phylum Patescibacteriota; class Minisyncoccia; order Phycocordibacterales; family UBA12088; genus CAZDRD01. The sequence continues at coordinate 4 of CAZWIY010000077.1, forward strand.
TCAGTATATTTGAAGGCAAGGGCAACGCTGCTTCTCACACGCGCAAGTACCTCATGCGGTGCCATGCGCAGCTTGTACTGCATATGCAGCGGACTGGTAGAGATGAACGTATGAATGCGACCCCTGCCTCGATCAAGTGCCGGCGCAAGCGCGGCTTGTGCTGCTTTGATATCCCCCTCCGTCGCGCGAGCCAAAGCACACATTTTTGCACACCGAATTTTATGTGCGACTTGCAGCACAGCGTTGAAATCCCCTTGCGATGATGCGGGGAATCCGGCTTCAATCACATCGACGTTCATTTCCTCCAGCACCTCGGCGATGCGGATCTTCTCTTCCAGGTTCATCGACGCACCGGGCGACTGCTCGCCGTCACGCAGGGTGGTATCGAAGATAATGACGTGATCTTTGTCAGACATACTACACCTCTTTCCTCTCTGTGAAGTTGTAAAAGAACGAAAAGAACTGCTCCAAAAACCAGAAAACCTCGCGTGGTGGCGAGGGTTTTGGTGATGGAGTTGCGCACGTTTACACACCAAAAGTCCTCGCCTTCTCAAGAAGGAGAGCAAGGAGCCCAAGATTCAAACTTGCGCTCAAACTTTTGTGCGTATCGTGCGACATCATTGTTACCTTATGCGATAGGGGTTTTTCTGTCAAGTCTTGAGTGCAATGATCACATCAGACACGTTGCTTCCTGTGTATCCGGTCATGATCGCGCCGTCGCCCAATGTTTGAAAAAAAGTATACGAGTCGTTGTTTTGTAAAAACATCTTCGGATCAAGCATTTTTTCCCGTGCATGTCGCGACACCTCAGCATCAGCGATCGCGCCGGCGCAGTCACTATTGTCACGGCCATCTGATGCAAGTGAGAGCAGCAGTTCTCCTTCTTGTATGTCAGAAAGCGCTGCGAGAGCGAGGTGCTGATTGCGGCCGCCTTTTCCATTGCCATGGATCGCGACGGTCGTTTCGCCGCCGTACAAGAGCACGGTATGTAACGGTGCGTCGCGAAGTGTCGCAACGATTTCGCGCGCCACCTGCTCTGCATCACCCCTCAGTTGCGTATTCCCAATCGTTGCTTCAAACCCCAACTCGTGCGCTTTTTGCTGCATGGCTTCAAGCGCCGTTTGGTTGGTAAGCACGAGCATATTTTTTGTGTTTGCAAAGAGCGCCTGATCTTTTGGAGTTTCAAGCAAATTCACATCTGAAAAACCGATATCCTGCGCCTGATACTTTTCAAGCAACGCGCGCGCGTCCTCTATACTTGTTGCGTCAAACACGGTCGGTCCCGATGCGATGAACGATATGTCGTCGCCGGGCACATCGGAGAAAATCAATGCGAACAGTTTTGCCTTGCACCCCGCCGCCATGTTGCCGCCGCGTGCAAGTGACAAATGCTTGCGCACGGTGTTGAGCTCCTGTATCGTCGCTCCCTGCGCGGTCAGATGTGCAAAAAGATCGGCTTCATCCTGGCACGTGTGCGTCTTGGGTTGGCACAGAAGCGTTGAGCCGCCGCCCGAAATGACCGCAAGTACGACATCGCGTTCGGTCGTATGGTTGAGAAGGTCGAGCAATGCTTTGGTGTTTGCGACATTTGCTTCAGAGGGTAGCGGGTGCGTGCCGGAAAACGACCGAATATGTTTGAGGGTGTGTGCTGCATCATCGCGCACATCTATGACAACGCCATCTTTGATATGCTCCTCTAGTATTTGTTCAAGAGTGATTGCAGCATCGAGCGAACATTTACCCACCCCCACAACATATAAGTGCTCAATATTTTCTAAATCTATTACCTGATCATGTATGAGAAGTTTTTCTTCTTCAAGCCGCACATTTTCTTCGATCACCCGACTAGTCTTGATAGCGGCAAGTCCTGCTTCAGCTATCTCAAGCGCCGCCACGCGAGACGGCGTCGTAGCAAGAACAACTTTATTTTGTACGACAGACATGGACACAGTATACCTTTTCTGACTGTGGAAATCTCTATTATATACCCAGTTTTCGGCATATTTGCAATATTATGCTTTATATGGTACTATTTTTTTGGACAATCATGATTATGGAGGCAATGATGTTCACATCACAAGCGCTCCAACAGGGCCAGGCAATGCTGTTACTACGGAATATTCGTGTACTCCATGTACACGAAGGACAACACTACATTTTACGGGCCATGATGGCTGATGATATTGAAAATGTTGCAGCCATTTATCGCTCGTTTACTTCAGTCGACATCCATTTTCGCTTTCACGGTCTTTGCGATATAGAAACAATCGTAAAGCAAGAGGGCATCAGGTTTCTTGCAGCCTTAAACCGGGGAGGGTGTGCGATTGTCGCTGAGTATAGCGGAGAGATAGTGGGAGCATATCTTCTCGACCCATGTAAAGAAGTGGGTGTGGCTGAGCTCAGCTTCATAACCCACCATGATCATCGAAGTCGCCGTTTGGCTGAAAGTGGGGGAAAGCTCTTATTGGAGTTTTGTCCTTATCTCGGTTATAGACAAGTAATACTCGAGCTCATGTCCGAGAATCGACAAATGATGTGCGTAACCCGTAGATGGTCGTTACCTAGCAAATATAAAAACGATCATGGTGAAACAACCATCACTATACAGGTTGGCACACCAACACTTGCCCCATTTGATGTAAAAGCTTGGTTGATGATGCTTTGGAGCTATACAACTCAAAGTTTTATCAATCAGACTTTCCGTGGCGTATTTGCGTATCTGTAATACAAGCACGCCACAACCGCCGCCAGTTTTACTGGCGGCGTTCACATTTTATCTGTCTTTTTTCCTTTTAATAACTCGAACCTCTTCGCATCAGGAAGTAGCCGATGATGAGCACGACGATCGCAACTCCGATAATGATCCACAGAAACATGTTGTTCTGGGCAGGCTCGGGAGTGGTCGTCGCGGTTGTCGTCGCTTCCGGAGTCGTTTGTACTTCCCGGACTTCCGGTTTAAGAAGCGCCAATACGGTACTGCTACCGCTTGTGTCTTCACT
>CAZWIY010000078.1:0-2968 GCA_964634575.1 uncultured Candidatus Saccharibacteria bacterium
GGGAGCTTTCTCAATGTGGTAATCATTCGCGCGCGGGAAGGACGCTCGGTCACGGGCCGTTCGGCGTGCATGGGTTGTAAACGGGTATTGCATGCGCTCGAGATGATACCGGTATTCTCATTTATCGCGCTGCGCGGGCGTTGTCGTACCTGCAACATTCCGCTTTCCTGGCAATACCCGATGGTTGAATTTCTGACCGCCTTGGTTTTTGTGGGGGTTGCGCAGGTACTCGATTTCAACATCATATTTATGGGTAATCCATGGTGGTGGTGCATCTATGCGATGCATGTGGCGATATGGTGCTTGTTTATCGTCATTGCATTTCACGATCTCAAAACGACGATCATACCCGACAGGTTTGTGTACAGCGCTGCGTTTTTGGCGCTTGCATCACACACAGTCACGGTACAAGGTGTCGTACTGCCGCCGCCGCAGATCATCGTAGCAGGATTATTTGTTGCCGCACCGCTCCTTTTTCTGTGGCTTGTCTCACGTGGTCGATGGATCGGCCTTGCCGATAGCAAGCTCGCGCTTAGTTTCGGATGGCTTCTGGGGCTCGCTGCCGGATTTTCAGCGCTGGTCATTGCGTTTTGGATCGGTGCTATCGTGAGTCTGATACTGCTCGGCTTACAAAAATATGTGACACGCCCGCGGACATTGCAGTCGTTTTTCCATAGAAAGTTGTCGCTGAAAAGCGAAGTGCCGTTTGGACCGTTTCTCATACTCGGCTGCGCCATGGCATATTTCTGGGGTTTCAATCTTTTCACGATGCTCCTGTGGTAGCAGGGCTTTTTCTGCGGTATGCTGGAGACGATGTCGTCTACCGTGCCAAAAGAAGCCGTAGAGCGCGCAAAAAAATTGCGCGAACTTTTGGATCATCATCGGTACCAGTATCACGTGCTCGATGTGCCGGAAATATCGGACGAAGCGTACGACTCGCTTTTTAAGGAACTAGTAGGGCTTGAAGAGCAGTATCCGTCGCTTAAAACTCCATCGAGTCCGACGTCGCGTGTGGGCGATGAGCCACTTGCGCAATTTGAAAAAGTAGAGCACCAGGTGCGGCAATGGTCGTTTGATAATGTCTTTGATGCCGACGAGTTGCGTGCGTGGGATGAACGTGCGAAGCGGCATCTTGCGCGTGAATCCGCTCTTGACACGGATGGCTATACGTACTGTGCAGAGCATAAAATAGACGGCCTCAAGATCGTACTCACGTATAAAAAAGGCGAATTTGTTCTCGGTGCGACGCGTGGTAACGGTCGTGTCGGTGAAAATATCACTGCAAATTTGCGTACCATCGCGAGCATACCGCTGATACTGCGACACCCCATTGACCTTGTTGCCGTTGGTGAGGCATGGCTTTCACATGAGTCGCTTGAGCGCATCAATAGCGAGCGCAAAAAAAAAGACGAACCGCTCTTTGCTAATACCCGCAACGCGGCAGCAGGAGGCTTACGACAACTCGATCCGAAAGTTACTGCGTCACGCAAGCTTGATTGTTTTATGTATGACATAGATTTTTTCGATGCTCTTGGTACAAAAGTCAAAGCGCCAGGAACGCAGGTGGAAGAACTTGCGCTTCTCAAAGAGCTTGGATTCAAAGTCAACCCTCACTATCGCCACGCAAAAAATATCGACCAGCTTCTTGCTTACTACGATGAGTGGCATGCGCGGCGTCACGAGCTTCCGTATGAAGTAGACGGCGTTGCGATCAAAATAAATGAGAAAAAATATCAGGATGCATTGGGCTACACCGGCAAGGCGCCGCGTTTTGGTGTCGCCTTCAAGTTTGCCGCAGAGCAGGTGACGACGCGTGTGCTCGATATTGCGCTTCAGGTCGGGCGCACGGGAGTGCTCACGCCCGTTGCGCATCTTGAGCCGGTCAAGGTCGCCGGCTCGACCGTCTCGCGGGCGACCTTGCATAACGAAGATCAGATCAAAAAACTCGACGTGCGCATCGGCGACACTGTGATCTTGCAAAAAGCAGGCGATGTGATCCCTGAGATCGTCAGTGTGGTCACCGAGTTGCGGACAGGAAAAGAAAAGCCCTATCATTTTCCCAAAAAAGTTGCTGCATGTGGTGGTGACGGATCAATCGAACGCATTGAAGGGCAGGCGGCGTGGCGCTGTGTTGCCAAGGATTCGGCTGATCAGCATCGGCGACGACTCCATCATTTTGTTTCCAAAAAGGCATTGGATGTAGACGGACTTGGGCCAAACATCGTTGACCTGCTCATTGAGCGGGGGCTGGTGACGACAGCAGATGATTTTTTTACGCTCAAAACGGGCGATCTCAATGGACTGGAGGGCTTTAAAGAAAAAGCGATCAACAATCTGATCACTGCCATAGACAGAGCGCGAACGGTTGAATTGCCCAGACTCTTGTTCGCACTTTCGATAGATGGTGTCGGGGAAGAAACTGCGCATGATCTCGCCGAACACTTCGGCTCGCTCGAAAATATCATACAGGCAAGTGTCGAATCATTGGAGGCAGTAGAAAACATCGGCGGCATCATCGCACAATCTATATACGAATGGTTTCGAGAAGAAAAAAACAAAGATCTTATAAAAAAACTGCTTAAATATATCGAGATCAAAACAGTACAAAAGAGAAAGATAAGTAGTGCGCTTGCAGGAAAGACGGTAGTGGTGACTGGCACACTTCCTACACTCTCGCGCGAAGAAGCAAAAGAGCTCATTCGCACACACGGCGGCTCTCCTGCAAGTTCGGTATCCAAAAAAACCAGCTACGTCCTTGCTGGCACCGACCCAGGATCCAAGTATGACAAAGCGCAAGAACTCGGCGTAACGATTATTGATGAAAACGAGTTTTTGGGGATGATTGGAAAATAGCTTCAAGGCACTCGCTCGTCGTGCAAAAACATGCTACGATACCTGCATGCTTGAGAGAAGAGAGGTGGAAAAATTGGCGGAGTTGGCACTCTTGGATATGTCCGATGCCGAGATC
>CAZWIY010000079.1:0-2906 GCA_964634575.1 uncultured Candidatus Saccharibacteria bacterium
GCTCATATTGTCGCCTCATGCTGTGAAATAGCTGCGCGTTGGCCTGTCGCGCCCCGGTCGCGCGGTGCAGGTATCCGGGCCGACCGCCCTTGCCAGTCTCCCGGCGAAATGGAAAGCGCCACCGTCCGCTCGGGACCGTGGCGCTGCCATGCATAATCTAGGCTATGTGGCGACCTGTCAAGCCTCACCTGCCATCGCCTGGCGCCCCTCGTCGATGATCGTCATCAGCGCCCGGACCTCGCGCTCGTAGGGGCAGGTGGCCCCACCCTCCCACCGCGCCAGCGTGTCCTGGCTGGCGCTGAGCGGGCCGGTGTGCTTGCCATGCGTCGTGGCGGCGTAGACGCTGAGCCCGTGCCGGCCGCGCCAGTCGCGCAGCACCTCGGCAAGCGGGCGAGGGTCATCGAGCGGGGTCATCGGCCGCACTCCATCATCTCCATCCAGGCCCAGCCGACAAGGGCAGACCAGGCTCCGGTCCAGTGGGGGACCGCGCCCGGCCCGCCGGTGTGCAGAGCCAGCGCCATGCCGCGCTCGATGCGGTCGGCGATCCAGGGCGCACGGGGCGCGTCGTTGCGCGAGGTGGCAAGCGGCCCGAGCGCGGGATCGGCGGTGTCGTGCAAGCGTCGCCACAGTCCGGGAGCGGAGCGGCTGCGCAGCGCAACTCCGGTTGTCAGGATCGGCGCCGCCCCGGCCATGAGTGCGGCGATCAGGTTGGTCCCGCTCGCCGTGGCCCGCACGGTGTAGCCGACCCTCACCTCCGGCTCCGCGCCGGCGAGCGCCTCAGCCAGCAGGCCGGACACCCGCGCCAGCGCCTCGGCGTCCATCGTCGCCCGCTGTTGCCGGCAGGTGTGGCCGGACGTCAGCGTGACGTGCCAAAGATATTGCTCACCCATCGCGCGGCCTCGTCGAGATCAGCCGGTCGATCATGGCCGAGGCCGCAGACCGCGACAGGCTGGCGGGCAGCGGCTGGCCCTCCTCGGCCGTGCCGCGGCGGAGGGCCACGATATAGGCCCGCTGCTTGCCGGTGGCGCGCGGTCCTGGCCTGCTCTTTGCCGCCGGGTCGATCCCCAGCCGGATCACGCGCATCGTGCCGGGCAGCGCCGGTGGCACCTTGATCTCTGGCGGCTCTCCGGCCCGGCCGAGCATCAGCGGCACCAGCGTCAAATCGCGATGGGCATGGGCCCTTTGTCTGATCTCTGGGGCCATCATCATCGGCCGCCAGCTCCAGGAGGTCCAGCCGTGCGCCCGCATCTGGTCATGGATCGTCTCCAGGCTTGGCGGCATGGGGCCAGCGTAGCCGGGCCCGTAGCAGTGGCGCGCCACATCCCAGGCGCCGGACTGCCATGCCGCGCGGAGGATCGACATGTCGTCGGGCGCCGTTGGGAGCGCCTCGACGTGATTTGGCAGACGCTCGCACCAGGACACGGAGACACCAGGCGCCACATTGTCACCGCCGCAGCGCATCGCCGCGACCGAGATCGAGAGCACGGCCGCCGCGGCGCCGGTGGGGACCGCTATCGTGACCGAAGAGATCGGCCTGTCGATGTCGGCACAGGCGCGGCCGATGGTGGACACCAGATCAGCGGTCATCGGATCAGCCTCTCGCCGCAAGCTTGGTCGCCTCGCGCAGCCAGCCACCCGCATAGCCGGCGGCAGCGTTGTTGTGGCGCTGCTCGATCCACCAGCCGGCGTCGGTCTGCGCGTAGAGCGCGTCGAGGGCGCGGCGCGCCGCCTCCGGCAGCTCCTTGCCGGCGATCGTCGCGTCGATCGCGCCCCGGGCCTCGGCGCGGATCGTCGTCGCCCACGCGATCTGCTTGGGCGAGCCGGTGAGGGCCGGCAGGTCGGTCGTCGCGGCGGCGGCCGCCGAGGCCGCCTCGGCGCGGACCTTGTCCTGGGCGGCGCGCTTGCAGGCGTAGCACGGCTGCCCAGCAAGCCAGTCGGCCTTGCGCTGGCGCTCGCCGTGGACGTTGGTGCCGATGATGTTATGGGGTTCGGTGTGGCCGCAGGTGTGGGTGATCGAGTAGTTGGCCATCTGTCGTCTCCTGCCCCTGATCCCCGAGGCGCGGGCAGCGTGTCATCCGCTATACAATCAATATAGTCGCATAGTGCGAGCAGTGCAAGGCTTTTTTGGCCTGCCGGGCAAGATTATCCGCGCCGCCGCTCGAATCATCGCCGCTCAACCACACCCCGCAGCGCTCGCATGGCGGCGACGAAAGCACGACCCGTGGCGCTGATCTGGCCACAGATGACCAGCGCGCCGCATGTCTGGCGCGAGGCGCGGATGACGAGGCTCGCCTCGTGCGCGTCGAGCGACTGCAACGCCCCCTGCCAGTGCATCCAGGCATTGACCGCGTCACGGTCGCGCTCATCCTCGCTGCGCAGGTCCGGGCGGTCGTCGGCCCGCGTCTCGAAACGCTCGGGCAGCATGTCGAGGCGGGCGACGTTGGCGAACCTGTGCCGGCCGATGATGCGCCGGAAATACGTCTCATCCGCCGCGTCGTAGCGGGCGAACACGTTCCAGAGCCCGGCGGCCTCGTCCGCGTCACGCGCGCCGAGGAGAATGGCCTGGCCGGCCGGGTCCGCGAGCATGACGCTGGCGGCGTCCAGGTCGGGGCCGAAATGCCGGGCGCGGGCGTTGAGCACGACGATGCGGGGATCTTCGGCTGGCTCGCGCCGTGGAGCGTGTATCACCTCCATGACTGCCTCATGCGCCCGGCAGGTGCGACGCTTCTTCGCCGCCCGCTTCGCCCGCTTGCTGTATGCCATGTCCTGCCTCCATGTCAGTTTTTGTCACCCACGCCAGAGACGCCACACGTAGGCGGCGCTGCGGTCCCGCCGTTCGGCGGCGATCAGCCCCTCGGAACGCATGGCGCCGAGAAGGCAATTGAATGCCGTCTTACCAATGGCGA
>CAZWIY010000080.1:0-2888 GCA_964634575.1 uncultured Candidatus Saccharibacteria bacterium
CGCAAGGTCGCCATTGGATCGCAGTGCGCTTAAGGCTGTGGCGTCCATACCGTAGCTTGCGTTGTAAGCCAGAATCCAGTCATGTGCCCTGATGCCTTGCGCATGCATCGCGTTGATGAACATACGCAATTGGTCGCCGGAACTGTTATAGACCCACCAGGCAGGCAAAATACTGCTTGAGTAATATGCGCCGCCAGCATACGTAAAGTTAGCGAACGCATCGGTAAAGCCGCGGTTTTTCAGATCGAGAGCGATCGCGTTCCAGTCACTTTGATCTCGAACCGTTTCCGTGTCTTCGATCCAAACGCCGCGAAATGTTTCCGGCGTAAAGAGTGACCACGCATGTGCGATAGGAGTAAGCGGTGCCGATACAGATGCGTATAGTATGGTGATTGCGACTACCATGCTCGCCAGCCTGGCCAAAAAACGAGAAATACGTGTTGAGTGTTGCATACTTTGAAAGAACTTTAAAATAGTATGAATGATAATGCGGAATGCATGGAGCAAACCAAATCACATTGTAGCATGTGAGTTTGTTTCTTCTAAAATACAAAACACCGATCTGGTCGGTGTTTTGTATAAGTCAGGGCGTTGCTATGTATTTACCGTGCAAACTCCACTGCCTTACTTTCGCGGTAGACGACGACTTTGATCTCGCCAGGGTATTTGAGCTCTTGTTCGATGCGCAACGCGATGTTGCGGGCGAGCTCGCGCGCGTCATGGTCGGAGATATCATCCGGCTTGACGAACACGCGCACCTCGCGGCCCGCTTGGATGGCGTATACTTTTTCAACTCCCGTAAAGCTTGTCGCGATAGTCTCCAACTCGCCCAGACGTTTGAGATAATTTTCTACTGTATCGCGTCGTGCGCCCGGCCTACCACCCGAGATCGCGTCGGCCACTTGCACGATGATGGATTCGGGGGTTTCATACGGATATTCTTCGTGATGCGCCTGCATCGCTTGTATGATGCGATTGTCAGCGCCAAATTTCTGGAGTATGCGGCGACCGATCTCGACATGAGTACCTTGCACCTCGTGGTCGACGGCTTTGCCGATGTCGTGCACCAAGGCACCCGCTTTTGCAACTTGCACGTCAGCACCAAGTTCTTGCGCGAGCATGCCCGCTATGTGCGCCATTTCTATCGAATGGTGCAAAACATTTTGACCGTAACTCGTGCGGAAATGAAGGCGGCCGAGGATAAGCAAAATCCGAGGATCGAGATTGAGCACACCTGCCTCATATGCAGCCTGCTCGCCTTTTTCCTTGATGATGCGGTTGATCTCGTCACGGGCTTTTTCAACAAACTCCTCGATTTTTGCAGGCTGAATACGCCCATCCAGAATAAGATTCTCAAGCGCGACGCGTGCGACTTGGCGTCGCACCGGATCGAAACAGGAAAGCGTGATCGTGCCAGGCGAGTCGTCGATGATGACATCAACACCGGTTGCGCGCTCGAACGCGCGTATGTTGCGACCCTCTTTGCCGATGATCTTGCCTTTGATCTCATCGTTGGGGATATTGATGACTGTCGTGAGGACATCGGTCGTGACGGCATTGCCAAGACGATGGATCGCGGTGGTGAGGATGGCGCGCGCCTTTGTTTCGAGTTTTTCTTTGCCTTGGATCTCGAGTTTTTGCATGCGCACCATCATGTCTTCCTCATGTTTTTTTTCAATACGTTCCAAAAGCTCGCGTTTCGCATCTTCAGATGAAAGACCGGCGGCACGTTCAAGCGCTTTCTCCTCTTCGGCACGTTTTGCTTCGATCTGCGCTTTGATAGTATGAATCTCCTCGATGCGGACTTTGATCGCTTCGACTTCTTTGTTGAGATCGTCTTGGCGGCGATCAAGCCGCGCTTCCTTATCCAGAAGCTGCGTCTCGGCTTTTTTAATAAAATCTTCTTTTTCCTTCAGCTCTTTGTTGAGTGTCTTGGTAACTTCTTCGGCTTTATGTTCCGCCTCTTCAACAAGATGCTGCGCTTTTTCTTTTGCTTCAAGCGTCATCTGCTTGATCTCGAGCTCTACTGAACCCTTCTTGCCCATAGAGATCATCCAACGCAGATAATACCCCAACGCCACACCCGCCCCGAGAGCGAGGAGTGTGCATACAATGATAATTGGTAGCGACATGGTGATAGCAACCGCCTGCCGCGTGCTTCTGTTTCAGGTGTCTAGATAAACGGCGTGTTACCACGCTGTTTGTGAACTGGTGTATCGGTCACGTACGTAGACATTGATCGTAAAAGCAAACGTGTGCAAAGCGGTCGTTCAGGAATTACGTTCATAACAATTGCGACTTTGCTTTTTTACTGTAACAGATTTCGGTTATTATGCAAAATCGCCGCTTTGAAGCGGCGTTTGCGGCAGTTATGCGGTTTTGTAGATCTGATCGACGATGCCATACTTCTTCGCTTCATCTGCGGTCATGAAGAAGTCGCGGTCGACGTCTTTCTCGATCTTTTCAAGCGGCTGGCCGCTTGCTTTGGCGAGGATCTTGTTGAGACGGTCGCGGGTGGCCAAGATGTGTTTCGCGGTGATCTCGATGTCGGCTGCCTGTCCCTGGACGCCGCCCCACGGTTGGTGGATCATTACTTCGGCATTGGGAAGGATAAAACGCTTGCTTTTTGCGCCCGCCGCAAGGATGACCGATGCCATCGAAGCTGCCATACCAACGCACACAGTGCTAATGTCGGGCTTGACGTGGTTCATCGTGTCGAGGATGGCAAGACCTGCCGTCACTGATCCGCCGGGGGAGTTGATGTAGAGCTGGATGTCTTTTTTTGGGTCTTCCGCGGTCAAAAACAAAAGCTGTGCAAAGACGATGTTTGCAACCCTGTCTTCGATTTGCCCGCCCAAAAAAACGATGCGGTCACGCAACAGAAGGGA
>CAZWIY010000081.1:0-2872 GCA_964634575.1 uncultured Candidatus Saccharibacteria bacterium
ACCAATCTGCCCGTCCGGGTCCATGGACATTGGCAAACTACCTGCCAGACGGAGGGCATTGCATGGGTGTTAGCCCACATAGCGGTTGTAATTCTGTACCTGCGCTTGGTACCGTCACGATCCAAGGAACCTCAATGTAACAATATACCAAGGAGACATGTCCATTTTTTCAAGGTGACATCTTCCGCTCGTACGTTTTCTGTCATAGCACATTGTAGCAATGCTTGTGCGATAGCTGCAGGGGGCGCTACCATTTCAAGATTTTTCGCTAATCTTTTACGTTTATGTGCAAATCCAGCGTGAATAAGGGTAAAAAAACGCTCTTCTTCTTGCTTATTTTGAAAACACCTCTCTGAGATATCAGAAATGAGCAATATGGCTGAATCTACTTTTGGTGCGGGAGAAAAGTTGCCTGCCTTTACGGTTGCAATAATTTGTGGCGTGCCATACGCTTTCACCGAAAGCGAGAGTAAACTTTCTTTGCCGTCTTTGGCAACAATGCGCTGCGCAACCTCTTTTTGTACGAGAAAAACAATGCTAGTTGGTTTGTGCTCATGCGTTAGAAATAAACGCAGCAGTTCGCCGGTGATGTAGTACGGGATGTTGGCGATGAGCTTATACGGCCCCGTTATGTGGAGTGCCTCAAGAGAAATATCTCTAATATCGCCGCAAATGATTTTTAATTTGCCACTTTTTTCGTCAGTTTTAAATTTTTCCTGTAAAATTGGCAGCATGTCGACATCTTTTTCAACGGCAATGACCGTGGCCCCACACGCTAAAAGCTCTGCCGTGAGCATACCTTTGCCGGGGCCGATCTCCAATACGACATCACCGGGCTGTACCTGCCCCGCTTCGACAATGCGGCTTGCGTACATGCGAGACGCCAAAAAATGCTGTCCTAAGTGTTTTTTTGCGCGCATTTTTTGTAAAATTACATCATGAAATAGAAGAGGGCTGTTACGATCATGATCGAGATCGTAACAGCCCTGCAGGATCAGAACCGAATCCCTGGCGCGGGACCGGACTGACCGGCCCCAGGAAGCCGAACGCTGTGGCCATGTTCCTCGGCGCACTTGGCGAATGCGGCGTCGAATGCCGCCTGGTCGGGGTCGAGCCTTGCGAGGTATGCTCCCATGGCACCTGTGTAGGCACCATAGGCGACTCCGGTTGCGGCACCAATCACCGCCCCTGTAGCGGCATAACCACCTCTTCCATGGCCGAGGAGACCGCCCCCCGCAGCACCGAGTGCTGCGCCGCCGGCAACCGACGCAACCTGGCTTACCATTTGTGGCAAGATACGATTGTCACGGGCCTTATCCGCCTTTTGGTAGGCCTCGCCAAGGCATGTGGCCTTGTCACTTTCCGCCTGCGTTTTCGAGGCGGACGACGACGAGACAAACACCAGCGTGGTGTCGTCTGGCAGGGATGCCAGATACCCAGTAGCAGCACAGCCGCTGAGCATCGCTGCCAACATTACTGCTGGCAGCAAGACCTTTATTTTGTGCATTGCAACAACTCCACCAAAGCCCATCATGTGGGCGCTAACTTCATGCTAGCATAGATGTTACATACTGTCAATGTCAGCTATACACGTTAAAAATCCTCAAAATAAATCACTTTTTCTCTGCGTGTTTCCCGACTCGTTGCCACATCAAGAAACGCTTCGTCGAGATCGGTGATGAATTCCGACGGCAAACGCACCGTGCGCGATCCGAACACCGTGCGGACATTTGCATACGAGAGAAACACTTTTTTCATTGCGCGCGTCAATGCCACATAAAAAAGCCGACGCTCCTCTTCCTCGTCGACGCTGTCGTCGCCAAGTCGTTCATGGGGAAACAGGCCGTCTTCGAGGCCGGTTATGAATACATAGGAAAACTCCAAGCCTTTTGCTGCATGTATCGTCATGAGGGTGATGGCGTTTTGCTGTCCGCTGGCGCTGTCGAGCTCGTCTTGGTCGGTTGCGAGCGCCGCATCCGCCAAAAGCTGTTCGATGCCGCTGAGTTCGACCTCGTCGCTCAGTATGATATCGTATTTTCGCGCCGCCAAAGTGACCAACTCGCGCAGGTTTTCAGTACGTTCTTCTTTTTCCTCATGTTTAAAACCGGCTTCCAATTCTGAAAGCATCAATACTTCCTTGAGCGCTTCCGAGGGCTTGCGGGTGAGCAATGTCTCACGCATCGTTTCGAGTTTTTTGTAAAAACCCTCTATTTTTAAGCGAATTGCCGGCGAGAGCGAATCGATGCCGGATGTAAATAGTTTATCGACCGTCACTGTGCCGATGCCACGCAAGGGGGTGTTAATGACACGACGAACATCGCTCTCGCTTTCCGGATTGAGCGCTGCGCGCACATAGGAGAGTAAGTCTTTCACCTCTTTGCGATCGAAAAAACGTGTGCCGAGCACGCGATAAGGCACGCCGTGCGCGAGCATCGCCTCTTCAAGAACGCGCGATTGGAAATTGGCCCGATACAACACCGCGATATGCCTCGGCTCGCTGCCCTGCTCAATGAGCGTACGTGCCGTTTGTGCGACAAAGTTCGCTTCGTCTTCTTCATCGTATGCCGGATAGAGGGTGATCTTGTCACCGTCTTCATTTTCAGTGAACAGCCGCTTTTCTTTGCGGTTCTTATTTTTTTTAATGACGTGGTTGGACGCCTCGACGATGGTCTTTGTTGAACGATAGTTTTGCTCAAGCAAGATCACGGTCGCGTCGGGAAAGGTTTTTTCGAAATCCATAATATTCGCAACGCTGGAACCCCGCCAGCTGTAGATATTTTGATCGACATCCCCTACGCAGCAGATGTTGCGATGTTTGGCGGCCAGTATGCGTACGATCTCGTACTGGACGTGGTTGGTGTCTTGGTACTCA
>CAZWIY010000082.1:0-2837 GCA_964634575.1 uncultured Candidatus Saccharibacteria bacterium
TCGTGAAAGTTTGCACGATCTTTTGCACCTCTGCGGCGCAGGTTGCGTGCATAAGCTCCATACGCAACTGTTTTGCCCCATCAAAGCCATGCGCGTATGCATGGAGATGCTTTTTCACTTCGGCAAAGTTCTTTTTTCCTGCAAATATCTCTTCAAACAGCTCCGCATGCTCACACATCACTGCAAGTTTTTCTTGTACAGAAACTTCTTGCTTATTCTGATCAAACAGCCACGGGTTGCCGATCGCAGCACGGCCTATCATCACACCATCGGCGCCGGTCTGCTCACATTTTTCCCGCGCGTCCTGTATACTGGCAACGTCACCATTCCCCACAATAAGGGTATGGTTTTGGTCATCATTGTGCCTATTTCTCATAGCTACTGCCATCGCCACATCTGACCACGCTGCGGGCACCAGAGATTTTTCTTTTTTCGTGCGAGCATGAAGCGTGATCGCTGCCAGGTCGAGGTCGAGCAAAAAACCGATCCATTCCTCGACCATGCGTTCATCGAAACCACTGCGTGTCTTGACCGATGTTGGAAGTCCGCCGCCTTGTTGTGCCGCACGCACGATCTCTGCGGCAAGAGGCTTATTTTTGATGAGCGCCGCACCGGCGCCTGCTGCACACACCGCACGGTCGGGACAACCCATGTTGATATCGATGCCATCAAACCCCATTTCGGCGACGATCTGTGCCGCGGCAAACATGTGATCGGGGTGCGAAGACCAAAGCTGCGCCACGATCGGCCGCTCCTGTTTTGAAAACAGCAACCGCTCGGCTACGCGGTCACGACCCGGCGAACACAGTCCGTCCGCTGACGTGAATTCGGTAAACAGCACATCGGGCTTGCCATGCTTGGTGACGACCGCGCGAAATGCCGCATCGGTGACCTCCTCCATGGGAGCAAGCACGAAAAACGGCCGCGGTAAATTATTCCAAAAGCTGGTCATGCAACTCACACTAGCACAAAACTCACACAATATCTGCAGGGGTGAGTGTCACGGTTGCGCCGGGTTTGATCTGCCCCCGAATAATACGATCGGCGATGCGCTGTTCGACACGGTCCTGGATAGCGCGGTTCATCGGCCGTGCGCCAAACAACGGATCGAAGCCAGCCTGTGCGACGGCGCCGACAAGCTCTGGCGTAATGGTAAGTTCGATGCCGCGATCGCGCATACGCGCGGCGAGCGAGACGAGCTTGATCTGCGCGATCTTTCGCAGATCTTCCTGTGAAAGCGGATGGAAGATGACGATATCATCGAAACGATTGAGCAGTTCCGGCTTGAATGTGCCCGCAGAAATAATATCGTCGATAAGGTTTTGCCGCAGACCGGAGACATCGTTACCCTGCCGTGCCCATTCCCAGATCTTGTCGGCACCGGCGTTTGAGGTCGCGATAAAAAGAATGTTGCGCGCGCTTACTTTGTTGCCGTGCACGTCGGTAAAGACGCCTTCATCAAAAATCTGCAGGAAAAGATCGTGCACATCGCGGCTCGTTTTCTCGAATTCGTCCAAGAGTAATACGCCATACTGTTTTTCCCGCAACATGGTCACTAAACGTCCGACCTGCTTGCCTTCGAACGAACCGATGAGCCGCGCAAGCGCATCGTCGCTTTGATATTCGGACATGTCGAGCCGCAGCATCGCGTTTTCGTCGTTGAAAAGCGCGTACGCAAGAGCTTTTGCCGTCTCCGTTTTTCCCACGCCGGTCGGACCCAAAAAGAGAAACGAGCCGATGGGCCGGTTGGGGTTGCTGATGCCCGCACGCGAACGACGCATCGCGTTGGCGATCGCCGTGATCGCGCTCACCTGCCCGACTACCCGCTGCTTCATGATGTCTTCCAGCCCTAACAATTTCTTTTGTTCTTCTTGGTTGATCGTGCCGATCGGTACGCCCGTTTTCCTTTGGATATAATCGGCAACATCGGAGCGGCGAATGAACTGCTTGCCCTCCGCAGCCGCTTCGGGCGCGATCTCCATCAAAAGGTCGATGGCCTTGTCGGGCATGACGCCTCCGGGAAAATAACGGTCGGCATTTTGCACGATCGACACCAACCCCGGATACGTTACGACAGGACTGCCCTGCGCTTCGACCAAGACAGCGCTTTGCTCGAGGATGCGCAACACCGCGTCGTCATCCACGCTGTGCATCGTGACAACATCGAAATATTGCATGAGGGTGGTATTGGTCTCGACGGAACGATGAAATACTTCCGGTTCGGTAGTTGCAATGATCTGTGTCGCCGACGAGCTAAAATATGGTGCCAGCAACTCGATGAGATTGCTGCCGATCACTTGCGCGCTCTCGATAGCAACCGGCAGGTTTTCAAAGACGACAATGATATTGCCCGCGCGCACCGCCTGGTTCATGACGGCGATGAACTCTTGTTCGAACGGCCCCTTTTCGTTTTTCACCGCAACGATCATACCCGGGTCAAGTAGAAATATTTTCTTGTGTTCAAGCTGCGGAAAGGCGATGCCTTCGTCGATCTTGTGCGCAAGCTGTGCGATACGCTCTTTGCGACCGGAACCGAGCGCGCCAACGAGGATGACATTAGCTTGACGATTGCGGGCCAACACCGCTTCCATCGCTTCGACTTCATCGTCTTCCATTTTGGTCACGGCGACGGCATGATCATAGATGGGATCTATCATGATGTCGTGACCGTATTTTTCCAACAACCACGTTTGTCCGTAGGCCATCGCTTTGCCGAGCCCCGGGACACGCCCGAGCTCGTCACGCGACCACCAGCGTTCTTTTTTACGCTCACGCTCGATCTGACGCATGACCCATGCGGCCGCACCTTCAAATTCTTCTTTACGAATATCGTGTTC
>CAZWIY010000083.1:0-2813 GCA_964634575.1 uncultured Candidatus Saccharibacteria bacterium
GCTGCCGGGTAGGGACTCGAACCCCAATAGACGGGACCAAAACCCGTAGTCCTACCATTAGACGACCCGGCAATATTCATATCTTGCCGCAGCAATGACATAAAAGCAAGTGAGGCGCCCTCCTTATGGAGAGCGCCTCGAACGTTCCGACTCTTTTTTAAGTTTTTCCATGCCGGCTATGCTGATAGCCCACATGTCACTAATGATCCGCCACAATATGTCCTCTGTGATACTCAAATGACGCATAGCATCCAAAACGTCTCTGACACACTCAAGGAGTTCCTTCAACGCATCGCAACGGGAAGCAAAGTCCCACCCTTCACAGTAATAGCGTGAGATCTTTTTCTCGTCTGTAAGCAGATCCACCATGGCCTGCAGGAGTACGACAAAGATCTTTGCTTGATCAGCAGCAATGAGTCGCTTACGCACATCATCAGTGGCACGACACGGTAGAGGCCACATGCCATGTTCATCTATGACGAACACGAATCTCTGGACGAGGAAAGCTGCCGATAGCCAAGGAGCATCTCGTTCGATGTTGACTCTAAACCACACTCGCGCCGTATGGTCATTATAGATGCCAAGGGACTTGCCACTGGGTGATTTTGCCATCTCTTTCCCTCCACCAGCTGCATTGATTAAACAGCATATGTAGAGAAAATCAAGAGCTACACGTTTTTATTTACCTCGACAATTCCCCACTTTTTTTGAGCTTCGTCGTAGGTGACGGTCGTGAACGAACAGTTATCTATGGACAATGCGCGAGCAAGTGTCAGACCAAACGCTCCGTGTGGCATAGTTTCGTTTTTTAGTAGAGAAAGAAGACCAGAAATAAAACCCCTGTGTGTTACAACGGCAATACGTTCTTCTGGTCTTTGCTCGAGAAGATGGAGCGCAGTGATAATGCGTTCTTGAAAAAGTGCCACACTCTCTTCGTCGCTATAGTGCCATGCAGGATTGCCCGAGTGAAGCAGTATCATGATCATCGCCCACAATGAACGCAGATCGTAATACTGTTTACCCCACACTGAACTTGGTCTTTGTATTTCACGAAATTCTTCGGACACCTCTACGGCAACGCCGCTTTTACCAGAGATCACTTCTGCTGTTTGTCGCGCACGCAAGAAATCGGACGTGATGATCACATCGAGGTCAAGCGTCTTTGCATACTCCCCTGCTCGCTCGGCCTGTTCCCAACCTTTAGGCGACAAGTCTACCGCCGGATGTTGGTGCCGCCAATTTTTATTGAAACGCGTCTGCCCATGACGAACCAGATATATGGTTTTCATGCTAGTACCTCAGGTGCTTTTATTGCCGTTTCGCCAAGATGTGCGTGATCATTCCACGCATGAAGGAACCACTTTTCTTCTTTATATTCGCAAATAGTAATGCCGGTATTTTTGGTGATCATATTTTTGTTCATTGCCAAAAAAAGTTCTGGAGAAAAAGCATCCCCGGCGATAATAAGACCAGTGCACAGTTTTAAAAATGTACCATGTGTTGCAACAACAATAGACTCTTCAGGACGAGAAGCAAGTAATGTAAGTGCCTGTAGTGCTCTTTCTTTGAGTTCAGGGAATGTCTCAGTATAAAAAATGCGCTGACCAATAGGATCATTGATGTGAGTCCTCCATATCGCCCTTGCTTCCACTGCACGAGGGTCATCAAACGATAGGCCCATATACTCAGATGACTGGTTTAGCTCACGAAAAAGATCTAGATGTTCGATAGGTTTATTATTTCTTTTTGCTATTGCCTCACCAGTCTGCATCGCGCGTGCCATAGTACTCGTAAGTACTACATCAAAAGCAATGTCCACAAATCGCTCAGCCACAAATTCTGCCTGCTTAACACCCAACGCGGTAAGTGGCACATCGTCACCTATATACCGCCGCTGAACATTAGTTTCACTCTCGCCATGTCTGACCAAATATATTCTTTTCATATTTTCTATTTTTATAAAGGAAATAGCTGCATGATCGTTAATTCTAACACGAGCGTCGGTTCTGCCGCAGCCCGCATGGTGATCGAGGCATCAAGGAGTGCCGCGAGTGTTTTTGAGGATATGCGTGAAGTTGTATCTTCTGCAATATGTTTCAAAGCGACATATTCGTGCTCTGAGAGTTCTTCCTGAAATTTCTTATGATACTCTTGCGCATATTTCAAAAGCAGGACGGCGCGCACTTTGAGGAGTACGAGGTTCAAAAACATCGCGGCATCGAAATTTTCCTGACGTATGTTTTCTATGACGGCAAATGCCTGCGGCGCACTCCCCTGCGCAAGCGCGGTCACGAAATCGAGCACGAGCGCACTGCGCGGCGAGCCGGTGATCTCTTCCGCATCCTTGAGCGATATTTTTTTCGTTTTTTCGGGAAGCGATGCGATGATTTTTTGCAAGACACCATGCGCATCGCGAAACGAGCCGTCAGCAACGAGCGCGATGAGCGCTGCCGCTTCACTCTCAAGCGCAAAACCTTCTTTCTTTGCGACGTCGATCATAAGCTGCGTCACCAAGGCTTGTGAGGGCTTTTTGAAACGGAAGGTCTGGCAGCGAGAGACGATGGTCTCGGGCAGCTTGTCGAACTCGGTCGTCGCCAAAATAAAGACGACGTGCTTGGGCGGTTCTTCGAGCGTTTTGAGGAGTGCGTTGAATGCTTCTTTGGTGAGCATGTGCACTTCATCGATGATGTACACTTTGTACGGCGACTCAAACGGCAACGTATTGACACCTTCGCGCAGCGCGCGCACGTCGTCGATGCCGCGGTTGCTTGCGGCGTCGATCTCGTAGAGGTCTTTGTCGGTGGTGCCGATCG
>CAZWIY010000084.1:0-2714 GCA_964634575.1 uncultured Candidatus Saccharibacteria bacterium
TGGTAGTTGTTAGGAAAGCTTGATACAATTAATAAATAAGCCGAGATAGCGCAGTTGGTAGAGCACATCCATGGTAAGGATGAGGTCCAGAGTTCGATCCTCTGTCTCGGCTCACGAAAGGGAGCGTTCCGCGTTCCATTCGTGCCAGCGTAGCTGTTTTGGTAGATAACCGTAGGATAATTTGATAGTCAAAAATTGCCAGCGTAGCTCAGTTGGTAGAGCAGGCGCTTCGTAAGCGTCAGGTCGCCAGTTCGATCCTGGCCGCTGGCTCAGTGCAAAACAAAAAACTGCCCGTGGGCAGTTTTTTGTTACCACACGCTAGCTTATTGCGGCAGTACATTACTTACTTCCACAAAGTATCCATCGACAGCAAGTCCCCACGGAATCACCACCGAAATGCTATTGCTGCTCACGGCGTACTCTGCATTGTTCATGACTTTCACGATGTCGCTGGTGGTCACTTCGCCGAAGTTTTTGTAGGGAATACGACTGACGGTCACATTGACCTTGCCGCTTGCATTTGCCGAGCGGATACCGTCGAGACGGAGGGTGGTATTGCCAACGGTTGCGGTGTCGCTGGGACTGTATTTCTGATCATATACATTATTGCCTACAAGCGCCCACGCTTTTTGACTACTTGCATCTATGGAAGCGACTGCGCCAAATTTGGTTGTTCCTGCACCATAGACAAAGGACGCTTCCTGGCCGGTCATTTTCGCATAACTTGCATACATGTACCAATCGCCGTACGTGCGCCATTTGCCGCCACTATAGAAGAGTGAATTGCCCGCCTCTTGTGTCGTCGGCCAGTGCGCTTGCGTTGCGCCAATGATTTTTTTACCCGTATTTGCATTGGTTGCGGACTCAAGGAGAGCAAGCTCGTAGATCGCACGACCCGGACGTTTGCCATCGCTCTCCCGCAGATATTCAAGCACGAGCGCATCGCGCGCGGCGCCGATCGATGCGGCATAGTTTAGGTAGGTATTGAATCGTTCGAGTGTCTGTGGGTCGCCGAAATGCCAGTTCCAGAGATCGGGCACGACATTGTTATCTTTTGCATATTTCATGAAATCGGTCGTAAATGTCTCGCTCAGATTGCTCAGACCGACCGCAGTACCGGGTGCCGTAAAGCGTGCATCGGGATCGAGCGGCATGCCTCCGTTGTAGCCAGGCAGGCCCTCTTTCAGAAGTTTGTAGGTAAGGCGATACAATTCCTTAAGGCGCGGATAGCCGTTAGCGGCTTCGCGGCTGTCCCATGCGCCCCAGTATTCTGAACCGTTGGGTTCGTTCCAGAGATCGTATACGCGTTTATCGGCAGTGATACCTGACTTTTTCACGTTATTGACCTTCGCGACGACATTATTGAGCCAGTCACTATAGTCAGGTTTCGTGTAGCTGCTGCTCGGGTTGGATGCGGTGATCCATGGCGGTTGCGTTTTTCCCTGGCCCGGATAACCCCATCCCCCTGACAATGTTGCTACCCAAACGGTATCAAGCGGCGCTCCCAATCTTTTGCTTTCGGCATATGCGCTGGTGACACCGCCGGGATTGGAACGATAATACGTCGGAGCGATGCCGGTCCAAAGCGATGCGGGCGCTATTGAGGTACCACTGAGCGATGCGCTCATGCCATGCAAATAGCCAAGTGCGACGTGACCAAGCGGGCTAGGACTTGCGGCACTCGCGTAATTGATAATGAGATTGGCGGTGCCGACCGGTTTGCAGTCTTGCGAACAGGAACTGGCGGTCTCGCCGCTTTCACAGACGCCGTTGCCGCAGACAGGACCACCCGGATCAGCGGTGGTTGCCTTGTTGACGCGCTGCAATTGCCACGACGACGCTGCGCATGTGGTGTCGCGACAGCCGCACTTCCATACACTGCCTACTTGCTGACAAGTGTATGCGACATAATATTTTGATACAGCGTTTCCCGCAGCAATGCGGAAATTGCCGGTTGCCGATCCTCGATACCATGCGCTCGAAGCGGCACTGCTCGCTCCGGTGAGCGTATATTTTTCCCAACTGCTGCCGTTCCAACTATAACCTTCTTTGTAAACGTACGTGCCGCTGTCGCCATTGCCTGCTCGTACCGTCACCGACGTATCGGTGCACGATGCGGTTTGAACAAGCATTTCTTTTGCGGAAGAAAAGAGGTTATATGCTGCGCCGTAGCCAGTGGGCACCCCGATGCTGGGCGTATAGGTGTCAGTGCATGTCGAGGCAGCTTGTGCAACGGTGTGGGTAAAGAAGGGAAGTACCAATAACGCGAGAGTGAAAAACAGACGGTATGAAAACATACGGCTAGGCATGATTATTCAATAATATGTGTAGTATATAGCAAACGAAAACATCAGACCAAGATGATGCATCATGAAACGTGGGGAATTCTTTCCGGTATGCTATAGTGTCACGCATGGACAAGGAACACTTAGAAGAGCGTATTGCGCAGATCGAAACGGCGATGAGCGGAGCACATTTTTGGAGCGATAAAGAAAAGGCGCAGGCGACAATCAAAGAGTATCAGGAGCTTAAAGACGCGCTCGAAGGTGTGGGAAAATACGACAAAGGCAATGCCATCCTTACGATTTTTGCGGGAGCAGGGGGTGACGATGCCGAAGATTTCGCACACATGCTCTTTGAGATGTACCGCAAGTACATCGAGAAAAAAGGATGGGTGTACCGACCGCTTCACGAACACGCTAATGACCATGGCG
>CAZWIY010000085.1:0-2603 GCA_964634575.1 uncultured Candidatus Saccharibacteria bacterium
TCGTTTCGTCAGGATGTCGACGTCATCATGCTTGGCGAGATGCGCGGTATCGACACGATCTCGGCGGCGGTCACCGCTTCGGAGACCGGACATCTCGTCCTTTCGACACTGCACACCAATAATGCCGCGCAGACGATCGACCGCATCATCGACTCGTTTCCCGCATACCAACAAAGCCAGATCCGCGTGCAGCTTGCCGGCAGCCTCGCGGGTATCTTTTCGCAGCGTCTCGTGCCGCGCATTGCTGGCGGCCTCGTACCCGCGTATGAACTCCTGATCAACACCAAAGCCGTCGCCAACATGATCCGCGAAGCGCGCACGCATGAGATCAACACGCTCATCGAGACCGGTGCCGAAAGCGGCATGATCAGCATGAACGCGTCGCTTGCCGAGCTGGTGCGCAGCGGACAGATCACCGTCGAGCACGCGTTTCAGACGGCGTACGATCCGAAAGACCTCGAACGCTTATTGTAATCCACCATGTTATTTCGCTATAAAGTACTTGACCAGACCGGCGCCGAACATCAAGGTTCGGTCGAAGCGATCAACGAAGATGTCGCGATCGCATCATTGCAGCGCAAGGGCTACATCATCACCTCGATCATCGCTGCCGAGAAAAAGCCGTTTCTCAATCTTCAGTCGTACTTTGAGCACGTCTCATACAAAGAGATCGTCATCTTGTCGCGGCAGATATCGACCTTATTCGAGGCGCAGGTGTCAGCATTGCGCGTATTTCGGCTCCTGGGCACCGAGACGCAAAACCAAGTATTGCAAAAAACGCTCACCAAGATCGCCGACGACCTGCAGGGCGGCATGTCCATTTCCAATGCCTTGATGAAACACCCCAACGTGTTCTCATCGTTTTACGTCAGTATGGTGCGCGCCGGCGAAGAAACCGGACGGCTCGACCAGACATTTTCGTATCTTGCCGACTATCTCGACCGTTCCTACGAACTCACCAGCAAAGCGAAACATGCGCTGGTGTATCCCGCATTCGTGATCGTGACATTCATCGGCGTCATGGTGCTGATGATGACTTTGGTAGTGCCGCGCATCAGCGGCATCCTGCTTGAGTCCGGCGGCCAAGTGCCCATCTACACGCTGGTCATCCTCAAGACCAGCCAGTTTTTCGTCGACTTCGGCGTGTTTCTTTTCATCGGCCTCGCGGTCATCATCGTATTTTTGGTGCGCTGGCTCCGTACCGATGCGGGCAAAACATATTTCGATGGCCTCAAGCTCAAGATCCCGTTCATCGGCACGTTGTATCGCAAGCTCTATCTTGCGCGCATCTCCGACAACCTCAGCACCATGCTTTCAAGCGGTATCGCGATGATACGCGCGCTCGAGATCACGGCGGACCTGGTTGAAAACGTTCACTATGAACGCGCCATCAGACAATCCATCACGGACATTAAAAACGGTGCTGCGGTATCCAAGGCATTCGCGCAGCATCCCGACGAAATGCCGGGCATCATGGTGCAAATGATCAAAGTCGGTGAAGAGACCGGAGAACTCGGCAATATCCTCAAGACGCTTGCGTTTTTCTATCAACGCGAAGTATCGACCGCGGTCGATACGCTTGTGGGGCTCATCGAACCGGCGATGATCGTACTGTTGGGTGGCGGGGTCGGCCTTTTGCTTGCAGCGATCCTCCTGCCCATCTACAGCATCACGACGTCGATCGCGTAGGAGATGATCGGATCGTTACCGGCACTCCTTATTTTTTGTTTTTAGGAACGTTAAGCGGCAAGCGGCGTTTCCTTCGTGATCGAGATCGGTACTCCGACAGTAACATTGTCTTCAAGGCTTTTTACTAACCCACCTTGCGATGAAGCATCAAGTATTTCGATCCCCACGATGTTTCCTTCTTTATCCACATCCATCATGACACCACTCTCATGTTTCAATGTCTTTTCGATTTTCCCCGTTCCAACAGTCATATAGACTGCGTCCGAAACTAAGTCGTATTTTATATTCATAGTTTAGTCGGTTAAATAATATGCGGTTATGAGAATAATGTCATTGGTATCCCGAAAGCCATCTTTTCTATAAATAACCTCAATGGTCTTTTCTTCGTCAATTTTCTTGCGGACAAGAATTTTATCATTATACGCTGGCTCTGTCAAGTCCGGTTTGTTAATTGCTTGACGAACATGGTCAATTTCAATTCCCCGAAATTGCATCATGTCTTGCATGTGGTTAGACATCCGTAATCGCAGTGGCATAGTGGTAAATATTATATAGCGCACTCAAAAATCCACAATATATGCAATGCGATGTTATTGTTACAGTATGCCACGTAATTAGGTAAATTAGCATGAACGAGAACACCGGGTTATCCACACATCTATATGGCAGATACCGTCGCGGTTCTGTAGTATTAGATGAAAGACGCTCTTCATTTTAGTTGAGCCGTTTCGATTTTAGTAAAAAATAATATTAGTTAATGAATATACATATGAATAGCAAACGAGGTTTTACCCTCATCGAACTCTTGGTCGTTATTGCGATCATCGGTATCCTTTCATCGGTTGTTCTTGCTTCGCTTAACACAGCTCGAATAAAAGGTCGTATTGCTGCCGCCCAAGCATCAATGAAGAGTG
>CAZWIY010000086.1:0-1194 GCA_964634575.1 uncultured Candidatus Saccharibacteria bacterium
CCCCCAACAAAACAGATCCGCCGCTTGTAATCCACCATTCTCATGAGAGAGCCAGTGATAGATATCCAGCGGTACACTGGGCGAAAGTCGGCCTTCAAGCTGCCGCCTAATATACGAATTGAACTCTTCTATTTCCGGCTTGGCCATTGATCGATCGATGATAAGCTCCACGCGGTCACCGTTATTCTTCTCAAAAGGAATCTGATCCAATACTTGTCGAGCAATGTAGTTGTATACCCGTGATTTATCATTTGCTAAACGTTCAAAAACTCGTCTTTTATTAAGTGTGATGGAGTAGATACCAAACTTCACGCCCTTTGCTTTTTCAAAGAAATACTTCTTTATTTCGATTGTCGTTCCAGTGCCCTTCAACTCTTGAGTTATCCGTTTTCTACATTTCGCATTATTCAATTTCCGTCGCAATGTAACTTGAACGGCCTTGATAAGCTTCCGGTTCGCATCCTGAGAACTTAATGCCAAAATAGTAATCGTGAAAAACTTCGACGGTTTCTTATTTACGAAGTCGAATCCGAGGTCCCCACTTTCATCAAGATAGAGATACCACATACTCTTATATCTTCAATCTAATTTTCCTGAGTTGCTTCTTGATCTCTTCGTTGAGTTCCTCTTCTTTTTCCATCTGCTGCTTAAGTGTAGCTGTAAGGTCAGCAATCTTTTTCTCAAACGGAACACCATCATCGACTTCGTCAGGAATGCCAACATAACGTCCAGGGGTCAATACAAAGTTATGCTTGGTAATATCTTCTATCGTGGCCGATTTAGAAAAACCTTTTTTGTCTTCATAGCTTCCCCCGCCCTTGCGCCATTCATGATAAACATTGGCAATCATCGCCATGTCTTCATCGGTAAATTCTTTGTGTGTCCGATCAGCCATGTGTCCCACTTCACTGGCATCGATAAAGAGGATCTCACCGGTCCGTTTGCGGTCACCGTTCCCTGTGTGCTTACGTGAAAGAAACCAAATACAAGCTGGAATACCTGTATTGTAGAAAAGCTGCTTCGGGAGGGCAACGATACAATCCACCAAATCATGCTCCACCAGCGACCGACGAATATCACCTTCACCGCTCGTCTGACTCGAGAGCGATCCATTGGCCAAAACGCATGCCATCACCCCTTTGGGTGAAAGATGATAGATCATATGCTGAAGCCAGGCAAAGTTGGCATTGCCAG
>CAZWIY010000086.1:1204-2532 GCA_964634575.1 uncultured Candidatus Saccharibacteria bacterium
GCTGGTGGCAAACCATACTGCCAACGCGGATCATTAGCGAGGAGTTGCCCTGACCAATCACTGTCATTGAACGGTGGGTTGGCGAGGATATAGTCAGCTTTGAGGTCTTTGTGAGCATCATTCAAAAACGACCCTTCAGTATTCCAAATGACCTGTGAACCATCAATCCCTCGAATCGCCAGGTTCATCCGACACAGACGATAGGTTGTCTGATTACTCTCCTGTCCATAAATGGCGATATCATCCACTCGCCCCTGATGACTCTCGATAAATTTTTCACTCATGATAAACATCCCACCACTTCCACAGGCTGGGTCGTAGACACGCCCGTTGTGCGGCTCGATCATTTCCACCATGAGTTTCACGATCGATTTCGGAGTGTAGAACTGGCCACCCTTTTTGCCTTCGGCATTGGCGAATTCACCGAGGAAATATTCATACACTCGCCCGAGCAAATCCTTGCTCTTGGCTACCTCGGTACCAAGAGCGATATTCCCCACCAGATCAATCAGACCACCAAGGGCGGACTTATCCAGATTTGGTCGAGCATAGACTTTTGGCAAGATACCCTTGAGTGTCGAGTTCTCTTTTTCGATCGCTTCCATTGCATCATCGAGATCCTTACCGATACTTGGTTGCTTAGCCCGAGCATACAGATGATTCCAGCGAGAAACCGATGGGACAAAGAAAACATTCTCGGCCCGATACTCGTCGGCATCTTCTGGATTCGCATCTTTGAAGTCACCCTCTCCCGCTTTTATTTTTTCATACAGCTCCTCGAAAGAATCCGAGATGTATTTGAGAAAAATAAGCCCAAGCACAATGTGTTTGTACTCAGCAGCATCCATGTTTTTCCGTAGCTTGTCTGCAGCTCGAAACAGAATCTTTTCAAAAGCCTCTGTTTTCTGATTGTCATTTTTCACCATATCGTTATTCCTTCCAATCCTTAATCATGAGGCCGCCACGGACGCGTTTCACGGTGACTTTCTGCTTCTCTCGCCAGCCGAGTTCGCGGACCATATCGATCGGGAGAGTGAGCCCGATACTTTTCCCCCCGAGCTTGGTCAGCTTTCTGGTATTTTTGTCAGCAACTGCCTTTTTCATAGTCGTGCGTATTATTTGGTTTCTGTTAAATTTGCATTATGCATTTTTTGCACATTGCTTTCTTCTACCCGACTGAGAGAATGACGTCCAGATTGAAGTATTCGACATTGTAAGTTTTTCCATCACGCACGAGAGGCTTCTGATTTTTTTTCTCGATCACTCGGGACATACGCATACGATTATTTTTTGTGCAGTTCGAAGATGGCGAGGCAGCGGGTGCAGAT
>CAZWIY010000087.1:0-2516 GCA_964634575.1 uncultured Candidatus Saccharibacteria bacterium
CCTGGTATCGTACCGAAACCGCACGGGCGATTCCCGGCCTGAAACTTTATACCAAGCTGAACACGAGTGTCACCTGCGGACCGATCACAACAAAAAAAAGCAAGGTACTGGGTCTTGTCATCCCCACCGACGAGGAGCAGATGATCGCCCAGCATACGGCCGCACTACTCGAACAGCACCCTGTAGCTATCGCCGCAGAATAAAGAAAATGACAGATAGAGAGGCTTCACGCCAACGCGCCGCCAAGACCTAAAGGTCGAGGCGGCGTTTTCGTGTCTGACGCTTCTTTTCATTTCACACGTTCCGTGCTACAAACACGTGATGAAGTGCAACACAACACCGATCATTATTGTTGTCGGGCCAACGGCCTCGGGAAAAACGGCGCTTGCGGTTGAGCTTGCGCGGCAGTATGGCGGCGAGGTGATCTCCGCCGACTCGCGGCAAGTTTATAAAGGCCTCGACATCGGCACGGAGAAAACGACGCAGAAAGAAATGCGTGGTGTGCGACACTACTGTATCGACATCGCATCACCACGACGCGCCGTCTCTGCCGCGCAGTGGGCACGGCACGCAGAGCGTGCAGTTACTTCGATACGAAAACGCGGCAAGCTCCCCATCGTCGCCGGTGGTACCGGCTTTTACATAGATGCTCTGCTCTACCCCAACACGCTCCCCGAAGTGGCGCCTAACGCCAGCCTACGCAAGAAACTTGAAAAAGAAAATGCAGCAACGCTTTTTGCCATACTCAAAAAGCTTGATGGATCACGGGCAAAAAATATCGATGCGTACAATAAACGCAGGCTTATTCGCGCAATCGAAATCGCACATACGCTCGGTCGCGTACCAAAAATAAAAAAACAGATACAGCGCTTTGATGCGCTATGGATCGGCTTATCACCGGATCCACAAACACTTGAGAAAAAACTGGAAACCCGTCTTGAAAAAACGATCAAAAAAGGCTTAGTTGCGGAAACAAAAAAGCTCATCGAACAAGGTCTTTCAAAAAAGCGCATCAATGAACTTGGCCTGGAGTACCGCATCGCACTTGCTTATATCGAAGGACGCATCACGAAAGAGCAGATGAAGCAGGAAATGCTCACGGCGCTCATGCAGTACGCGAAACGTCAGATGCGCTGGTTTATGCGCAACAAAGAGATCCGCTGGTTTACGAGTCCAGATCAAGCTCTTTCTGAATTTCCCGAAATTCGTTCTCGACATCCGCGAGTTTTGTCTTGAGCGACTGCACGAGCACGTTGCCTTCTTTTATTTTCTTCAAGCCTTCTTCGATATCGAATTCGCGATCGCTTTCAAACCATGCCGCAATCTCTTCCAGTTTCGCGAGGGTCGCTTGTATCGAGACGCTATCTTTGTTTGTTTTTTTAGGCATGATGGTTGTTGATCTGTGCGCTGACCGTACCACCTTTCATACGCACCTTAATCGCATCGCCATTTGCAAGCTCTTGGGCATTGCGGACGATCTTTGTATCTTTATACACTACACTGAGACCTCGTTCAAACAAACGTTCCGGATCTGCGAACGCGAGCACACGCGCAAGATGCGTAACCTCCTGTCCGATATTTTTAAGGCGATAGGAAAATGTGTCACATATTTGCACAATGTATCCATCAGGCAGTTGCGCCAGCACATCGAGACGATCTTTTATATAAGTATACATTTGTTCTTCAAGGTGGGGCACGCGTAGCGCGACATCATCCCACGTCGCGTTGATGAGCATTGCGACTGCCGTGGGCGTCGAGGCGCTCGCGTCTGCCGTCATCGCCGCAAGCGGCACATCGACATCATGCCCGATACCCGCAACAACCGGCATGGGGCACGCAAAGATCGCGCGACATAATGCTTCGTTGTTGAAACCCTGCAATGACTCGAGCGACCCGCCGCCACGGATGATCACTACCACGTCGGGCTTTTCTTTTGTATGTGAAAAATACTCAACTGCTTTGATCAATTCATTCGCAGATTTCTCGCCATCGACGGCCGAATGCAAAAAGTCGATGCGGATACCCCGCTTGCGTAAATTTTTCATGAGATCATGGATGACGACCCCATCACGCGACGAGATGACACCGATATGTTTTATACATTCCGGCAATACACGTTTTCGCTGAAACAATCCCTCCTTTTCAAACTGGGCAAACAATAACTCATAGGCCCGCTTGAGCGACCCTTGCCCCAACGGTGCGATCTGTTCGACCCAGAAACCGAAATTGCCACTCTTGGGCGTGAGCCTGCTGTGCCCCGCCACTTTTATTTCCATGCCGTCTTCCAACGGCACGCCAATGCGTTTGTAGACGCTTGCATGTAGCCCGCAACGTAGTACCGCACCCGTATCTTTGTCCTTGAGCGAAAAAAATACCCACTCGCGGGCAATCTTGAGATCGGTTACCTCCCCTTGCACCGACACTTCAAGCGGCGATATAAGATCGTTGACGAGGGTCACGTACTCGCCGACAGAAAAAACGTGTTCTAAAGAAAGGTTATCAAGCGTTTGAGCTAC
>CAZWIY010000088.1:0-2497 GCA_964634575.1 uncultured Candidatus Saccharibacteria bacterium
TTTCGCTCGGGGTTGCCGGTTACGATGGCGGGACTCGATGTAACGGAAAAGGCACTCGTCCATCCGGAAGATATCGAACGTATCAGGTCGGTAGGAAATGAGATTGCACATATCGTTGCCGGCTGGCTCGAGTTTTTCTACCAGTTCCATCAGCCGTTGGGATACGAAGGCGCTCCTGTTCACGATGCTGTTGCGATTGTGGCGATCGTACGTCCCGATCTTCTGACGATGTGTGAGATGTATGTAGAGGTCGAGCTTATAGGTGAGCATACGCGCGGGGCGACAGTGGGCGATATCTACGGCTATCTTGGACGGAAACCGAACGCGGCGTGCATCATGGACATCGACCGCGAAGCGTTCATTGATCTTCTTGTCGAATCCGTCGCGTCTTACGGGGAGGTAACATTAGGATGAAGAAAACACCTGTGTGGTTTGATTGTGATACCGGCGTCGATGATGCCATCGCGCTAATACTTTTAAGTCAGCTTGAATCGTTTGACGTCGTCGGCGTTTCAACAGTTGCCGGTAACGTCGGGGTCGATAAGACTACCGACAACACGCTTCGAGTACTCGATCTTTGCCGGGTGTCGTACCCCGTTTATCGAGGCGCGGCGCAACCGATGATCCGCGAACAGATTACTGCGTCCTATGTGCACGGTGAAGACGGTCTTGGCGGCGTCATTTTACCGGAGTCGGAGCGCGTACCGGAAACACTTCCCGCGTGGGATGCGCTCTATCAGGCAGCTGTACAACACGCAGGCGAGCTCGTTCTGATCGCCGTCGGTCCGATGACGAATATCGGGCTGACGCTCACGAAATATAAAGACTTTCCGAACCTCATCAAGAGAATCGTCATCATGGGCGGTGCTGCCGTGGGCGGGAACGTAACGCCCGCTGCCGAGTTTAATATCCTCGCCGATCCTGAGGCAGCCGCGATGCTCTTCGATTGCGGCGTTCAGGTTGAGATGTGCGGGCTCGATATGACGATGAAAGCGTATCTCACTCGTGATGAGCTCGATGACTTGGCAGAGCTCGGTACACCGCAGGCGACCTTTGCGCGGGACTGTCTGCAAAGAGCGCTGAAGTTCGGAGAATCGTATCAATTCCCCGGCGTCGCGCTCCATGATCCCGCCGCCGTATTATATGCTGATAACGGAGCGATGTTTGAGGCGCGACCGGCATGGGTTCGCGTCGAGACGAAAGGGTCGTGTACGTACGGCAAGACGGTGACCGATCTCTATTCCGACAAAAAGCATGACATGCGTGAACATCTCGCCGTCATAAACGTCGATCGCGACGCATTCAAAGACCGCCTTTTCGAGCTGTTCGCACGTTTCGGCTGATGCCGCGATGAATGACTGTGGTACCGGTGGATAATACGTTTACAAATGATTTTGGGGAAAACGACCGTATGGAGTCGTTTCGAGGGGAAACACATGACGACAAATGTCTTATACATTGATTGTTGTATTCGCGGTGAAGAATCGCGCACGCGTCAATTGGGAGAGGCTTTCTTGTTCGGTCTCGCCATCCGCGAGACCTTTTCAGTCGAGCGGTTGACGCTCATGGAAGAACCTCTCGTCCCTCTTACAGGCGATTTCTTCTTGCAGCGCGAACGACTCCTCGCAAATGGGGAGCTGTCTCATCCTAGATTTCGCTACGCGCACCAATTCGCATCGGCTGACCGCATCGTTATCGCCGCTCCATTTTGGGATTTGAGTGTGCCGGCTCTCCTGAAAATCTATATTGAGAATATCAGCGTGCAGGGGATTACTTTTGACGTTGACGACAATGCGGGGCTTTTCGGGATCTGTCGCGCCGAGAAAATGTTTTTCCTGACGACGAGGGGCGGAGACTATCGCGAATCACCGCTTGAGACGGGCGTACCGATGATGCGCAATCTCGCTACGTTCTTCGGCATTAACGAATTCGACTACGTGGCGGCTGACGGACTCGATCTTCAGATCGAACCGCCTGAAATCATCTTGGGCCGAGCCATCCGCGAGGCGCAGGATCGCGCGGTTGTCTGGTAGCAGCTGGAGCAGATTTAGCAGCCTTCCTAAAAACTCCCATTTGACACGCTTGCGTGCTTCGTGTTATCATACCTTTTGCTTGTCGGACGCCGGAGTCTTTTTTTTTGCGCGGACAAGCTGTCTCGATACATGAAATAAGTGGAGGGAACCACCATGGCAAAACCGGGTGCACGAGAGAGAATTACGCTTGCATGCTCGGAATGCAAACAGCGTAATTACAATACAAAGAAGAATAAGATGCATACGCCTGAAAAGGTGGAGTTGAGTAAGTTTTGCAAGTTCTGCAATAAGCATACGATTCATCGCGAAACGAAATAACGGTGTACTCACGGGAGTGATCTTATGGCGAGCAAAAAGGGGAAAAGTGCGGTAGACCGCGGCAAAAAAGGAACGAAGCGCGCAGTAACGAAAAAAGACGCTAAGCCGTCAATTTTTGCACGTCTGAAAAAATGGTTTGTCAATAT
>CAZWIY010000089.1:0-2466 GCA_964634575.1 uncultured Candidatus Saccharibacteria bacterium
ATGTGCCATCGTTGGGACAGATAAATTTCGAGGAAAGCGTGCGGTTTTCGCCTTGGGTTTCGATCGTGATGAGGCCATCGGCTTCGTGGAGCGCAACTTCGATCGCTTCAGAAAGTCTCTCGCGCACATCTTTTTTATTTTGACTGAATTCACTGACAAAAATTTCATCAACCAATACATCGATATCATGTCGGTCTGTTTTACCGAGTGTGATTTTTTCCCGCAAGCTATACTCTTTTTTATCTACCCTTACTTTTTCGTACCCTTTACCCAAAAGATCGTATAATAACTGGTAGTATTCGCCTTTGCGGCCGACGACGACCGGCGCCCATATCTTTACGGAACGATCGTTATAGTCGACGCCCATCACTTTTTTATTGGGCTTTGACAACTCATGGGTCGTGATCGATTCAAGCACGATCGCCTGCATTTCTTCGATCGTACGCTTTCTGATCTCGGTACCGCACTCCATGCAATACGCGTGCCCGACGCGCGCGTACAGGATACGCAAGTAGTCATAGATCTCGGTGATAGTCGCCACAGTCGAACGCGGATTGTTGGAGCGCGATTTTTGGTCAATCGAGATCGCCGGCGAAAGGCCCCGTATTTCTTCGACATCAGGCTTCTGCATCTGGTTTAAAAATTGGCGTGCGTATGCGGAAAGCGACTCGACGTAGCGCCGCTGCCCTTCCGCAAAGATCGTGTCAAACGCAAGCGACGACTTGCCCGAGCCGGACAGTCCCGTGAACACCACCATCTTGTTGCGAGGCATTTCGACGTCTATATTTTTCAGGTTGTGGGTTTTCGCACCTTTAATGATGATTTTTTCTTCCATATTATAGATTATTCACACAAATAGTCCCCAGATGCTTGCTGTGGGGAGGTATATACGGGAAGTATAGCACAAAATTATCCACATTACAGTTTTTACGAAAAGACGATAGCGTGCGACAATGGCTATAATATGCGACGTCAAAGATGCGTAGGAGTTGTTCCCTGGAACTAGTATGGATGAATCCACACCATTAGAAACAAAACGGCCAACCCAGAATCGGCGACGTATTTCTGCTCCTGCAGGTTCGCGACGAAGTCGTACGATGCTCATTGCATGCCTGATTTGGTTTTTACTGGCTGTTGCAGGGTCATATTTTCTTGGTCGCGCATCGGTGTACCGCCAGTATCCACAACTCAAGGATGTTGAAAAAAGCGATGCGATTCTTTCAAAAGTGACCCGTCTCATACAATTACCTAAAGATGAGGCGCCGAATATTGCAGTCATCAATAACGTAGAAGACGTCATGAAGGAGCCGTTTTTTGCTGCCGCGCGCAATAACGACGTTTTGATTGCGTATCCACATGCCGGTATGGCCATCTTGTATCGTCCTTCCGATGACATCCTCGTCAATGTGGGACCTATTGTGACGCAACAAAATACCGCAACGCCCACCGCCCCTAACCATCCATCAGCCGATGTAAAAGTGTCCGAAGAGACTGGTACTGCAACCTCGCAATCCGTGCCGGATGACACTGCCGATGCATCTTCAAGCAAACATAATTGATAAGCTATGCGCGTATTTTCTTTTTTCTTTCTTCTACTATTGTTCACCTTCGTATCGATGCCGATCGTCTATGCTGCAGGCAACATAGATACCACTGACAAGTATGCCTGGGGAAACGTTGATGGTTGGGTCAATTTCTCACCTACCAACGGCAATGTAGCGGTAACGGACACCCTCATCACCGGCTATGCATGGAGTACAAATGGAGGTTGGATCAACCTTGCGCCAACAAATGGTGGTGTACACAATGACGGCCAGGGTAACCTCTCCGGCTTTGCCTGGGATAATAATAACGGCTGGATCAGCTTTCAGGGCGTCACAATAGACGGCAATGGTCTTTTCCACGGACAAGCTACGGGGATTGCAGCAGACGGCTCAAGCAATGTCCTCACCTTCGATTGTATGCATTGTCGTGTTGTGACAACGTGGCGACCATCAACTAACAATGCAAATCCGGCTGATAATACAACGGCTGCTAATGGCAGTACGAACAAACACTCGAATACACATACCGATACCGCTCCACAAGCTTCCACTACGTTGCCGGCAAGTAACGCACAAAATAATAATCCTCCTTCGATCGAGCCGCCGCCATCGGAAGCGATACCCGGCGCTTATCCGCCAGAGAAGCCGACGCATAATACGTCTGGTCTGATTCAAAAAGCTATCAATTACTTTACCCCAGACGATACAAAAGAAACTGTAACTCCTCCGGGTAGCCGCCCCGTCGATATATGTGATGACGCAACCTGCACAAAGCAAAGTACTGCGACCGGCACTGCCGGCAGTACTACGAATCCTCATGTAAAAAGTCCTTTATTTACGAAACTGCAAATTTTCGGCTTAGCATTTATTCTATTGCTTTGTGTCGCGTATATCGTCGGGAGAAGATGGATCGGTAAGCTTT
>CAZWIY010000090.1:0-2419 GCA_964634575.1 uncultured Candidatus Saccharibacteria bacterium
CACATGCCCAAAGACCGAATGCTTGCCGTCAAGAAAAAGATTATCGACCGTGTTGATGAAAAACTGACTGCCGCCGGTATTAGGGCCTGCGTTTGCCATCGAGATCGTGCCGCGCACATTGGAAAGTCCCGGCGCAAACTCGTCTTGTATCGTATACCCGGGTCCACCGGTGCCCCAGCGTGCGGCTTGCGTATCATCTTTGGTCAAAGGATCGCCGCTCTGGATCATGAAGCCGTCAATGACGCGATGAAATTTTACGCCATCGTAAAAGCCGGCCTTTGCAAGCTTGAGAAAGTTGCCGGTCGTAATCGGCGCCTGGCTGGTAAACAGCTCGAGCGTAATATCGCCTTTATTGGTATGCAGCACGACCTCGGTCGTCTGCGATGCAGTGGGTGTATTCATAGTTGCGGACGATGTCGCAGGCGGCGCCGAACGCATCGCGGTATCGGTTGCATATCCTTCGGACACGGTATCGAGCTTGTTTTGTCTTGATGACGTCAGACTCGACAGCCCTACCAGTGCCACGATGAGTATGACAATAACGATCCCGAGCGCATACACCTGCTTCATAGAAAAAATACTATATGGTAATGCGCCCAGTATAGCACAGACTATTTTGCCACGCTTGCGGCTTCCTCAAACTTGACCGAGAGCAGTTTTGAGACGCCATCGGCTCCCATGGTGACGCCGTAGAGCACGCCCGCCCGACTCATCGTCTCACGATTGTGCGTGATGAGGATGAGCTGCGATTTTTTCGAGAGCATTTCGATCATATCACCATAGCGACGCGAGTTTGCTTCATCGAGCGCGGCATCGGTTTCATCGAGGATGATAAACGGCGGCGCGGAGATCTGCGACATGGCAAAGATAAGCGCGATCGACGTCAGCGCCCGCTCCCCACCGGAGAGCATGATGAGACTCTTCACGCGTTTGCGCGGCAGCGATACGTGTATGTCGACGCCGTTTTCTTCTGCCAATGGCTCGTCGCCTTCCATTGTCTGCTCAGGTGCATCGCTAAGCCCGAGGAAGTCGGTCATTTTTTTTCTGATCGGCGTCGCAACAACGGCAAGCGCCGCGGTGCCACCGCCAAACATCAGCGTGAAAAATTCGTTGAATTGCGTCGAGATCGCATCGAGACCTTTTTGAAATTTCTCGTCGAGTTCTTGCTCGAGATCGTCGATGAGCGCACGGAGTGTCTCTGCAGATTTTTCAAGATCAAGAATTTCACGTTCAAGAA
Organism: uncultured Candidatus Saccharibacteria bacterium; assembly: GCA_964634575.1. GTDB lineage: Bacteria > Patescibacteriota > Minisyncoccia > Phycocordibacterales > UBA12088 > CAZDRD01. The sequence continues at coordinate 1,238 of CAZWIY010000090.1, forward strand.
ATGCATCGCGTTCTTTCACTTCCGTATATTCTTTTTCGACTTCTTCGGCCCCTGCGCCGCCCAATTCTTCAAGGCGGATTTTCATTTTCTCAAGGTTGCGACGACGTTCTTCCTGCACCGCACGATCTTCGTTCTCTATTTCTTCGATCGAAAATACGTGACCGTCGGATCCTTCCGACGCTTCGTCAGCATAGCCCTGCACACTACGGCCGATGAGCGCCACCGCTTCTGCAATCTCCCGTTTGAGTTCTTCCTGGGCTTTTCTGAGTGCGCTTTCACGACCCGCAAGTCTTGCGAGTGTCTGGCGCATTTCATTTTCCCGACCCAAAAGCGCGAACATGTTCTGCTCCAGCGAACGGTTGGCACTGCGTTCCTGCTCCATCGCGTCTTTCAGTCCACGCATCGCATTCTCAATAGCCCCGCTTTGCTGCTCGAACTCTTCGAGTTTTTCAACGTAGGTTTCCTTTTCCTGCAGCATCCGTTCAAGTACTTCGGCATCAAACGCGCCATGAGCCGTTTCGGTCGCATATCGCGCTACAACACCTCGCACCGATTCATGCACGCTACGCAACAAGCCCTTTACGTAATCGAGCGAATCACTTGCGTCGCCTTCACGTACTTTTCCTTCCATCTCCTGAGCGACTACCTTCACTTCTCGGTACGGGATCGGCCGCCCCTCTTCTTCGCGCAACTTGCGAGCCTCTTCATCGCGACGACGCTCTTCAAAGGCAATCTGTCCTTCGAGTCGCCCAAGTTCGCGCGATGTCTCGCTCGCATTGCGCCGCGCCGCCGTAAGCTCTTGCTCGAGGCGCAACAGTTCATCGCTGTTTTTGTCTCGCACTTGCGAATCGGCAAGCTGTTTGCGCGCTTGTTCGAGTTCGTGCGTGATATGCTCAAGCTGACGTTGCGGCGCCTCGCGCTCGCCGGCAAGCCGTTCGCTTTCAAAATGTACATACCGCTCTTCACGCTTGAGATAGTCCCGATACACATGCACCAACTCTTCCCGCAACGATCGAGCACGTTCGATCTTATGCATCTGCCGTTCAAGAAATTTCAGATGTGGTGCATTCTCCCGACGCAACGCTTCGACTTGTGTTTTATTTTCCTTCGTCTTTTCCAATTTTTTTATACTCTCGTCTTTTTTGTATTGATAGATGCGCAAACCGAGCGCGTCTTCGATCA
>CAZWIY010000091.1:0-272 GCA_964634575.1 uncultured Candidatus Saccharibacteria bacterium
GAATACGGGACTATCACCCGCTCTGGTCAGGCTTTCCAGCCTGTTCTTCTATATATTAACTCTTACGTGTAAAGAATATAGGTTCTTTAACATAGCGTCCTACAACCCGCACATTGCATCGGCCTACTCCTTTCCCGAAGTCATGATCGTCCGAAGACTACCCTTACCTCCGTTCGCATAATGTGCGTTTAGGCTGTTCCCATTTCGCTCGCCACTACTTTGGGAATCTCTATTGATTTCTTTTCCTCTAGTTACTGAGATGTTTCACTTCC
>CAZWIY010000091.1:285-2364 GCA_964634575.1 uncultured Candidatus Saccharibacteria bacterium
AGGTCTTCCTCCAGCAGCTATGTATTCACTGCAGGATATGCCAACTCTCGTTGACATGGGTTTCCCCATTCGGAGACTCACGGATCGAAGGTTGTTTGCGACCTCCCCGTGAATATCGCCCGCTACGGCGTCCTTCATCGTTTGTGTTTAGCAAGGCATCCACCGTACACCCTTAGTGCACGATACTTACATTGAAGCACCAAGTAATACTTGATACTTCGTCTTACAATTTACTTACATTCGATTTTACTCGAAGAAGTTTTGATTGCCCTTTACCATGTAATCATCTTCAATTTTTAAAGTTCGTGTCTGTGCTCTCCGATCACTTTCCACGTCCTTTTAAATGCAAATGTCCGCCTTGTGAGCGGACCAGAGGTAGGCGTTTCGAGGAGCGCTGACAAGCACTCGGCCTACGTGGCAAACAACGTGATTCAATTGAGAGTGAGATAATCTTAATCGAGCTTTAAACTTCTGTCAAGAGGGGGCGGTATGTGGATAAAAAACCCCTGTCAAGTGCCCTGCCCAATAACGTGCTATCATTGGTGTATGTTCACCCTCATTTCGGTAGGAAAACTTAAAGATGCGTGGCGTGATGTCGCAGAAAATTACGTCGTAAGACTCGGTCCTTATCTACCGATCAAAGTTGTTGAAATTCCTGAAATTCCATTTGGAAAAAATGACGATCCTGAACGGATAAAAAAACAAGAAGCTGGTTTACTTGTTAAGTATCTTAAGCCTGACGCATATTTAATTGTGCTTCATCCACAACAAAAAACATTTTCAACAAAACAATTTGCAGAGGCATTAGAAAAATGGCGTCGCAAACGAGAAGTTATTTTCATTATCGGCGGTCCACACGGATTGCATGAATCGATTCTAGAAAAATCAGATGAGCAACTCTCACTGTCACCGCTGACATTTACCCACCAAATGACAAGAGCAATATTACTCGAACAATTGTACCGCTGCGTAATGCGCGAGAAAGGTAAATACGATTATTAAAAAAATGAGGCCGTGCGCCAGATGCTGGTGAGACATCGGCGAACGACCTCGGGAACAGAACGAACGAAGCTGGCGCGGTTGCGCTAGCAGACCTGCTCGAGCACGGTCTCCTCTTGAGGGGTTGCGGCAGGCATGTCAACCACAAACGGCAGCAGTTCGGCGTCGAACTCGTTCGGATCGGCGTCGACAAACTGTGCAATGGTGGGCGCCTGGCCATCGATCGTCGGCAGCCCCTCCGGGAACATGAACGTGAGACGCCGAGCGACCTGGCCGGGCAGCGCATGCTGCAAGCCGCGGAAGACACGACACGACCCGTTCACACTGCCGCCGCGCGCACGAACGACCCCGAGAATACGAACGAAGAGATCGTCGCTCATGCCCACGAGGACGCGGGCGAGCGCGTACGGAACCGCAACAGGAACCTTCGAGAAACTATCTGACATCTTGCCCCCAGCTGACAATTAACGAAACGAAAACGCCGTGGCACTCCCACGGCGGCTCGATATCGTTGTAGGCCTATTTCCCTAAAGCCTAGTCACGAATTCGCACCACCGCATATGCGCGCTTGCAATCAGCAACCCAAACCATACCCACGAGGGCGGCAAGAGTTTTACGCATAGTAGTAATAATCAAACTCATAGGCTGCTATTCTACTGTAGCTGCGTGTTTTGTAATTGTCAAGTCATTAATGGACACAGATTTGTCTTGCCCGATGCGTCCGAATCGCTCAATCGCCAACCGATATATTTTTTTAAAATCCTCCAAGCTTTCCATGTCAATCCACTCCTGAGGTGTGTGCTGGTCACCAGACCGAGGACGTGAAGTAATCACGGGGATCCCAAGCTCTGAAAAATAGCGACCGTCCGTTGCTCCGTGAGTAATCTCTTCATGCAAATCAACATCAAGCATTTCCTGCACCGCACCCTGATACGCACGCAAATATGGATCATCCCATGTAGTGGCTGTGTATTGTCCATGACACAACAAATCAACTTCAGCAATATCGACAACGGATGCACGCACCCGATCTAAAAGCACTTCAGGATGAATATCCTCTGCAATACGAATATCAACATC
>CAZWIY010000092.1:0-2339 GCA_964634575.1 uncultured Candidatus Saccharibacteria bacterium
ATCTCTGCGACAAGCCGACCGTACTCTTGTTTGGCGAAGAAGTGGGCGGGCTCACCCATGACCTGCTCGATGGGTGCGATGCTATCATCGAGATCCCGATGCGCGGCAAGAAAGAATCACTCAATGTCTCGGTTGCCGCGGGTGTCGTGCTGTATCGACTTCTTGACCGCTAGTGCTCTTTCAGCCCTTCATAAAAAAGAACACGGTCTTTTTTAAAGAGAAATTCGGCGATGTGATATATGGTATAGGTAATGAAAAACGCGGACAATACGTCTATCGAATAGTGTAGATGTCCCAATAGCACCACAATGCCGAAAAACACCGCGGTAGCGGTAAACAAGATCCGCAAATAATATGTTTTCCGGAATATAAGCGCCATAAGGAAAGGGAGGCCGGTGTGTCCGGAGAAAAACAGGTCGCCGCCAAAGGTGATGTCTTCCAGGAGGTTGTCCGGCGGCAGCGCGGTTTGGTCAGGGAAGGGGCCGATGTGGGTAAGGGAAATGAAGAGCGATCGGATAATGATAAAAAGCGCGATGCTTTTGAGCGTGAAGGGTATATATTGTGGTTGATAGAGCAGAAGAATTGAAACAAAGCACCAAAATACCACGGCGCCGTAGATAAAGATACCATCCAAATCAAAAACAGGAGTATTATTTAAAATGAGGTCAGTTACCGGACTGCTGGCGCGTTCGGTCGCATACGTACCGGCGTAGAAGTTTACCCATAGGCTGCCCCCAAGCATAATGAGCGCAAGTCCGAATGTCAGAAGAAACTGTTTGTTGCAGAAATATGCCCGGTACTTTTTAGCGTAATCATTGAGTGTAGTCACGGTGTGGGTATTCTAGCTATTGTTTATGTTCAAGGAACAACTACTTTATTTTATCATCACGTATAAATATACCATATTGGTGCCTCTTGCGTTTTTCGAAGGGCACATCGTAAGTCTTGTAGCGGGGTTTCTGGCCCGGATGGGCCAGCTCAATCCGTTCATCGCGACTGTGTGCATTGCTGCTGGCAATCTGTTGGGAGACACCATATTGTATTGGGTGGGATACTACAAGGGTGAGAAGATTGTCCGGCGATGGGGACGCTACTTCAGCATTGATGCGCAAAAGCTCGCTCGGGTCCATGCGATCTATCACGCCCATAAAAGTTACATACTGCTGCTTTCAAAGCTCACTAACGGTTTCGGACTTGCGACAGCCATATTGTTTACCGCTGGGACTATGCGTATCAGGTTTGTTACCTACATGTTTTGGAATGCAGTCGGAGAATGTATCTGGACCGCAAGCTTGGTGAGCATCGGTTATTTCCTCGGTACGGTCTATGTGACCGTAGACACCATACTAGTCAGGGCCGGCCTTCTGATGGGAGCATCATTGCTGCTGATCCTCACGTTTGTGTATATAAGGAATTATATAAAAACAAAAGCAAAGCTATGAAAATCAGTTTCATCATTCCTGCATATAACGAAGAAACGTCTTTGGGAATGTGCCTCGATGCTATTGTGGATGCGATAGCGGACGCTCAATGCGATGCTGAAATCATTGTCGTCAACAATGCAAGTACCGACCGGACGAAAGAGATTGCAACAGCATATGCTGCCGTCCGCGTGGTCGATGAACATCGCAAGGGTATCGTATGGGCGCGCCAGGCTGGCTTTGCAATTTCGACGGGCGATCTATTGGCAAATATCGATGCCGATACATTGATGCCGAAAGGATGGATCCCGACGGTTCTGAAAGAATTTTTAAACGATAACGAGCTCCTTGCCTTGAGCGGTCCGTATATTTATTACGATGCATCGCGGTTTACGCGTTTGGCGACAAAAATATTTTATACGGCTGGTTATTGCATCAACCGATGCAATGAGATTTTCTTTCGATCCGGCTCCATGTTGCAAGGAGGAAATTTCGTCGTGCGGCGCACCGCTCTGCTGCGTGCCGGAGGCTTCGACACGTCTATTGAATTTTACGGCGAAGATACCGACATAGGGCGCCGCATCGGAAAACTGGGAAAAGTGAAGTGGACGTTCGCACTCCCTATGTATTCATCGGGCCGGAGATTTGCGCAGCAAGGCTTGCTTGCAAGCGGTATGTTATATGCAGTGAACTTTTTATCGGTCACTTTCTTGAAAAGGCCCTTCAGTAAAAAACATGTTGATGTGAGAACGGCAAAATAAAAAAGGCAGGCTTAGCTACTCTGTTGTAGCAATGTCTGTAATTCTTCCCGCACCACTTGTGCATCGCTCCACGGCGTCTTCGTGCCGTTTGGCCCCATGATGTACGGATCGGTGCCTTTGCCCGTGATGAGTACGACGTCGCCGGGTTTGGCACGGT
>CAZWIY010000093.1:0-2335 GCA_964634575.1 uncultured Candidatus Saccharibacteria bacterium
AAGCATGACTGCTATCAATGTTGCCAATTCCCACCACAATGCCATTCCAGTACCATCTATTGTTGTGTACACACTCCAAATGTAAGCAGTGGTTATAGCCAGTGATATTAGCGTCATCATGCCTGGCAACCGCGCCTTAATTTCTCTTAAGGCACCGATCAAAAATATCCATCCACCATAAAAAAACACAACGGTTCCTAAAACCAGCAGCACATATTCATATCCTGCAAATTTGGGGAGATTCCAGTCAAATATTTTCTCTACTACCTCAGAATAACCAAGAATGGGAATGGTTAATAAAAGTACTGTCCAGAACTTTTGAAGAAATGAGGCTGTAGTATGCCCAGCATGTTTATCGTGACCATCATGACTATGCGAGTCCTTCATACTTGGCAGTTCTAAACCAGCATGATGAGATGAATGGTCATGTTCCATATTATTTCTTCTTTTGTGCTAATTTATAGACTTTTAAGATCTCAGCTACAGCTTGCTTATCCTTTCCAGACTTCATTTGATGCACAACATGTGTTGCCAAATGATTTTCAAGCATAATGTCTTCTACACCAGACAAGGCCTCTTTTATTGCCGATGCTTGAGTAATTATATCGACACAGTATTCCCCTTTCTCCACCATTTGCTGTAATCCTCGCACCTGCCCTTCTATGATCTTTAATCTTCGAATGGCCTTTTCTTTTAATTCAGTTTTCATATCATATTAATATATACCCCTTAGGGGTATTATGGTCAAGATACATCTATTTCTTGCTTACCAAAAAATAGATGTGTTTTTTATACATGCCTTTACTTTATCCTTTTATTATTACATTAACGCATCTCGTACGCCGCTCAAGTTGGCTGCCGGACTTGGATTCGAACCAAGATACACTCCTCCAGAGGGAGTAGTCCTACCATTAGACGATCCGGCAATGGTACTTACTGTAGCAAAAAAACAAAGTTTTTGCACGGCTATAAAAAGCACGGGCCGCCTAAAAGGCGGCCCTGGATACATTGAAATTGATCATCTCCCCCAATTCTGCCAAACTCTTGTCCTAAACCAATGGCGGATCAGGAACAAACGGCGCTCACAGCCCCGGCAGAACTTCCAGCCGAGATACTTAGTGAGATATGTGTGACCCAAACTTGCGCTCATGACAACTTCCTTTTATCTAGCCGGCTGGGCCGGCTCCTCGATACGAGTTCTGGCATCTTCGATCTCTTCGTTGGTGAAGAGACGCAACTGGTCACGCCTGATGCGATCCAGTTTTTCGAACATGACGATAAGTAAGCGTTCAAGATTTGCCACAACTTCCTCAAAGCCAGTTTCAGTCTATTTACTATTAGATCACAAAACAGGATTAAAAGCAAATATCCGCATGCACTATCGCTTGCCTTCGATTGCCGCCTTGATGAAACCGTTGAAAAGCGGATGCGGATCGAGCGGGCGGGCATGGAATTCTGGGTGAAACTGCGTCCCGAGGAAAAACGGATGCACCTCGGTCGGAAGTTCGGCAATCTCCATAAGGACCCCACTGGGCGATGTTCCAGAGAAAACAAGGCCAGCCTGTTCAAGCTGTGAAATAAACTCGGGATTGACTTCGTAACGATGACGATGACGTTCTTCGATCTCATCTTTGCCATAAAGTTTGCGGGCGATCGTACCCTTTTTCAATTGCGCAGGATACACGCCCAGCCGCATGGTACCGCCGTATTTTGCATCGGCCAGCAGTTTTTTCTGGTCGGGCATGATGTCGATGATGGGGTAGTCGGTATCGGGGTCTATCTCGACCGTGTGCGCTCCCGTAAGACCGAGGACATTACGAGCGTATTCAACGGTCAAAAGCTGCATGCCATAACAGAGGCCGAAATACGGGATCTTGTGCTCGCGCGCGAAACGAATGACGTTGATCTTGCCTTCGATACCCGTTTCGCCAAAACCTCCCGGAACGATGATGCCGTCGTATTGCCTAAGCTCCTCTACCTTTTTCTGTTTGTCATGCTTTCCCTTTTCGTCGGGAGTGAAGTCTTTTGCATTGAGCCAGTGGATGACGGGTTTTTTATTGAAATGATATGCGGAAAATTTGATCGCTTCGATGACCGACAGGTACGCATCGGAAAGCATGAAATCGCCGGTATCGAAGTACTTTCCGACGATCGCGATATTGACCGGCTCCTGCGACGACTGCGACGTGGCGACAAATGATTTCCATCGCTTGAGATCGGTACCATTTTTTGCCTTGAGACCCAAGACGCTCAGGAGGATCTCGCCGATGTTTTCTTTTTCAAAATTGAGCGGCACTTCGTAGACACTGTCGATGTCCGGCGCGGCGACGACATG
>CAZWIY010000094.1:0-2173 GCA_964634575.1 uncultured Candidatus Saccharibacteria bacterium
ATCTTTCGTCATCATATTATAGCTCGTAGTAAAGGATTTACTGTTTATAAATAAGACACCACCCGCACCACCCTTAAGGTCAAGCGCCCCATCTATCTTTTCAGTAATGAGTTTGAGTGCGATCACGTTAGCACTTTCGTTGTAGTATAATTTTACCCACCTATGTTTTTCTATATCAATCTCGTATGTTTTTGTAACAGCAGCAGATAGGTACAATTTCCCAAATGCGTCGAGTGTTGCCAACGGTGTCGAGCGCCCAGTTGGTGCATGGAACTCGATAAAATCATTTGCTACATAGATCTTTTCTTCCATTTCATTATTAAAACAACCGTACTTTCTGTGTCTAGTAGGATATGCATTGACAAATTTCATATATATTCTATATTTCTCATATCAAGTTCTATTTCAATTCTTATACAGTAAGTAAAGCATCGTGGTGACATAAATAGATGCTTTAGGTGGTCTCAAAATCGAATATGGAGTATCTCTTACTGCAAGGATAAAAAACTTAAGCACGTCTCATATCGGTGAAAAGGTGTGGGAAAAACTCGTCGCATTGATGAGTTCGAAGGAATTGCTCCTTGAACAGGCGAAGCGCTGGGTGCGTGATCGGTCCAATGCAAGCCGTCCGCTCCCCATCTCAACTGACACCGAAGCGATGAATAGGGAAATCGCAAACCTCAAAAAGCAGGAAGACCGCTATACCAAAGCATACGGGGAAGGGGTCTTTTCTCTGGAAAAACTGCGTGAATTGACCATCACCTTGAAAGATAAAATCACTTCACTGGAATTGAAGATCATGGAAGTACAGCAAGAATCACAAGCATCCAATGATCTGCCCGTTCTTGAGCCACACGAAGTTGAACTGTTCGCACATGCCGCGCGGGAACGGCTGCACAACTTGAGTTTTGAGCAAAAACGTGGGATAGTCATGAATGTTGTCGATCTGATCGTCAGTCAACCGAATGAATTGCAGGTGCGGGGTCGTATACCCCTGACAGCTACAAACCCCTCTGCGTACAACCTCTTTCTCTGCATCGATGGTCAGTTGGAGGAGATAACAAACAATCATGTCGAGTTCAAAACTAGCGATAGGTATCGTCGGTCTGCCCAACGTCGGGAAATCAACGCTGTTTAATGCGCTGACCAAAAAGGCGGTCGCGGCGGAGAATTTTCCGTTTTGCACCATCGACCCGTCGGTGGGCGTCGTTGCCGTGCCCGATGCGCGTGTGCAAAAATTGGCAGATTTTTCAAAATCAAAAAAAGTAATTCCTGCGGCCGTCGAATTTGTGGACATTGCAGGATTGGTCGCCGGCGCGTCGGAAGGCGAAGGTTTGGGCAACCAATTCCTTTCGCACATACGGCAAGTAAACGCGATCGCGCAGGTGGTACGTATCTTTGACGACCAAAACGTGATCCATGTCGCCGGCGCCGTCGATCCGATACGCGATATCGAGACCATCAACCTCGAACTTATCCTTGCCGACTTGCAGACCGTTACCAAACGTCTCGGATCGCTCGACCGCGACTATAAACGTGGCGACAAGGCAGCGATCAAAGAACACGATGCGCTCGAAAAAGCCCGGCAATTTCTTGAAGCAGGGCTGTTGCTTTTGCCCAATGTGACCGATGAAGATCATGAAAACCTCAAAACGCTCCAGTTCCTGACACTCAAGCCGATTCTGTACGTATTAAATAAAAAAGCCGGCGGTCACAATCTCGATGAACTGAGTGATGAGCGTTACAAAAAACTTATCGAATTTTTTGAAAGCACGAGCAGCTTGTATGTGGTCGTAGACGCAAACGTAGAAAATGAATTGAAAGACCTCGCACATGACGACCGCGACATGTTTCGTCAGGAACTTGGCGTGCTCGACGATGGCATCAACAACCTCATCCGCACCGGCTACGACCTCCTCGGCCTCATCACATTTTTTACGACTGGCGAAGACGAAACGCGGGCGTGGACGATCAAAAAAGACAGTACTGCGCCGGAAGCGGGTACTGCCATACATACTGACTTTCGCGACAAGTTCATCCGCGCTGAAGTAGTTGCCTGCGACAAACTCCTTGAGGCCGGTTCCTATGCCGCCGCGCGTGAAAAGGGCTGGGTACGTACGGAAGGGAAAGAATATATCGTCAAAGACGGCGATGTCATAGAGTTTAGAATATA
>CAZWIY010000095.1:0-2137 GCA_964634575.1 uncultured Candidatus Saccharibacteria bacterium
GATTTTGTATTTCGAAAATTAGAAGGCATGTCATTGTAGTCTCTTACAACAAGACCACCTAAACTTATGCTTTTGCTCTCGAAATCTTCATCAGTAATTCCATAGTTACCAATTAGCGGATACGTCATTACAACCATCTGGTATGTGTAAGAAGGATCCGATACTATTTCCTGATATCCTACCATTGAAGTGTTGAAAACTATTTCGCATACTCTGTCGACCAAACTTCCGAAAGCAAAACCATAATATTCGGAACCGTCCTCCAGAATAATTTTCCTATCATAATCTCTCATTAAAAAAGCCTCCTATACACTCGAATACATTTTCTCGAATATTATACATTATAAAATTATCAAAGTTGCAAAAAACGGCAATGTTTTTATCTGTTTATTGGTCTTTCTACATAATTTTGCAATTCATCTAGTTAATAGTTGCATTTCTCTTGTCTGCTGCCATAAATCGACAACAAAAAGCCCGAGTGTCTCCACCCGGGCTAAATGAAAGATTAATTAGTTAATTACTGAACCATGCAAACAGCTTGACCATATTGCACCTGATTAGCATCTCCAAAAATAACAAGATAATATCCTGCTTCAAGAGTGCCTGAATAAATCAACTCATAGAAGTATCCATTTGTATACTCAGCTGGAATACAAGAACCTTCATAAACAGATACTGGCGTAGAATCTAAGTCAGTTACATAGAAGTACTCATAATAGAGAGTATCTGTAACGCTTGAACCAACTACTTCCAAGTCAAACTCAATCTGAGTATCAGATGTTGAGTAGGTTAACATATCATCAGTAGCAATACCATAACCTGCCTGATACCATCCGCAAGTTCCAATAGTTGAAGCGAAAGTACCATCAGTTATTTCATAGAAATCAGTCACTCCTGAACCAGTGCTAGTAGGTTCAGTAACTGCAGTCTCTTCATATACATTAACGGAACTTGTTGCAAGCTGTGTTCCATCCAAGGTATAGAAAGTAATTGTATATGAACCAGCAGACAAGTAACCATCAGCACCTACAGAAGCCCCACTATAGCTTGTGCCGTAGTAAGCCTCAATATATGAACCATAATCAGTACAACTCTCACTTGTATATACCAAACTATTATTGAAGTATACCTCATAGTAGAATTCCCAAGTAACATCACCACTTGCGCCTTCAGCTGTTGGGATAATATCTAACTCAATAGTATCTGCATTTGTATATGTGCCATCAGCATCTGCTGTCCACCAAGTTACATAATCAACCATTTCAACGAGCGCAGGTGTGAAAGATACTTCAATAGTAACAAATTCGTATAGGTTTCCGGATACTTCGGTGAAGTCGCTTAGAAGCCAATCTTCTCCGTCCAAAACGAAATCAAAAGTAACTTCAACATCTATTGTGTCTTCGCAATCTTCGATAGCGGCTACACATGTATCAACATCTACTAGATTGTCTTCATTCTCAAGTACTGACTCATAGTCAACCATTGTGAATACAACATCAACAGAACCTTCTTCACTCTTTTTGGTTGCTTCTGCAGACTCTTCATCAATCTCATATGTAATTGAATCACCAATAGCCTTCAATACAGCAGCTGTTTCTTCATCATAGAAACCCTCAAAATCAAGAATTTCCTGAAGAACAGTGATATCCTCATCCTCTGCTTCAGCTGTCAAATCAGCAATAGCATCAGCATCTTTATCCGCAAAAGCAGATGCTACATCATCAGCAACATCAAGCACTTCTTCCTTGGATTTATCAAAGCATGCTGTTAAAGACAGAAGCATTGAAGCAGAAAGAACAACTGCTATGATTCTCTTTATTCCCTTTTTCATCTTAAGTCCTCCATAATTAATCAAAATAACTGCGCTTATTGCACAGTTAATTCATTATACAACAATTTTTTAAAGATGATGCACAAATTATAGAAATAAAGAAAATAATTGCTTGTTCAGCTTAGCTTGACAAAATGATTTGTGAAAAAAGTTAAGCGATTATTGAGCAATTGTGTACATAAGTTAATAATTCGCTTTGATTTCTCATATTTGTATAGCATATATCAATCAAAATACACTATAATGATTAATAGAAAAAATAAACGTAATGAGCAAAACGTTTTTCAACTAGAAGGAGCAATCAAT
>CAZWIY010000096.1:0-912 GCA_964634575.1 uncultured Candidatus Saccharibacteria bacterium
GGGCCAACACGGTCTTTACCGGCACGCTTGAAAAAGAAAACGGTTCTTTTTTTCTTATTCCCGATGATAAAAAATTGTATCCTCATCTCATCGTCGAGCATGTCGGGCGAGAAGCGGGCAAAGAGAACATGAAAGTCGCGGTTCGGCTTGTCAGTTGGGAGTCGCCTGAAACTGCCCCTCACGGCGAAATCATTGAAGTGCTCGGCCCGGCAGGAATGCACGAAACCGAGATGAAAGCGATCGTCTTTTCGCAAGGTTTCGACTGGCAATTTCCCGATCAGGTGGAACGCGAAGCGGCGGAACTTGAAAAAAACAAAGCGGCTTTTTTTGCCCAAGAGATACCGCGCCGACGCGATATGCGCGATGCGCCCACGTTTACCATCGACCCCGAAGATGCGAAAGATTTCGATGACGCGATCTCCGTGCGCGAACGTGCAGACGGTCTCATCGAACTTGGCGTACACATCGCCGACGTATCGGCATATGTGGTACAGGAAGGCGCGATCGATCGTGAAGCACAGAAGCGCGGCACTTCTATTTATCTCGTTGACCGCACCATACCGATGCTTCCCGAAGCGCTCTCCAACGATCTCTGTTCGCTCAACCCGGACGTCGACCGTCTGGCGTTCTCGGTCATATTCATGATGACACGCGACGGCATCGTGCAAAAATACGAGATCGCCGAGACGGTCATACGCTCCGTCAAACGATTCAATTACAAAGAAGCGCAAAACGTGCTCGACACAAAAGAAGGGCCGATGCTCAAGGAGCTTGAGATCGCCAATGAGATCGCTCATGCATTGCGCAAAGAACGATTTGCAAACGGTTCGATCGCTTTCGACACCGACGAGATCAAATTCGTGCTCGACGAACATGGCAAGCCGCTCCATGCATTTCGTAAAGAGCGCCTCG
>CAZWIY010000096.1:922-2117 GCA_964634575.1 uncultured Candidatus Saccharibacteria bacterium
GAGTTCCGCGCAGTGCATCGACTGTGCCGCCCGCTGCGCCCGCCCTGCTACGATGGGGGCTGGATGCTAGGGAGTTCAAGGAGCACGGCGTGTCGGGCACCTCTCATCTTCAGACAGATCAAGCCATCGCGCTCATCGAAGACCTGATGCTTTTGGCAAACCGCACGGTCGCACAAGATGTGCACAGAGCGGCAGAACGCGATCAAAAAAATTACGTCTTTGTGTACCGCGTCCATGACGAACCGAAGCCGGAAAAGATCGAAGACCTCGCTGTTTTTCTCAACGCGCTCGGCTATGAATTCAAACATGATCATGGCCATGTCACCGCAAAAGCGATCAATGCGCTTTTTAAAGAAATAGAAGGCAAGCCCGAGCAGGATCTTATCGAGACCGCCGCCGTACGCTCGATGGCAAAGGCGGTATATACGACCAAAAATATCGGACACTTCGGATTGGCCTTCGATTTTTATACGCACTTTACCTCTCCGATCAGGCGTTACCCCGACCTCATGGTGCACCGCATCATCAAAGCGCACCTTGCAGGAAAGCCGCCAGGTCCGCGGGAGTATCCGTACTACGAGCGACTGTGTCTCCAGAGTTCCGAACGCGAACTTGCCGCCGTCGAAGCCGAGCGCGAAAGCATCAAGCTCAAACAAGTCGAGTATATGACGGCACATATCGGCGAAGAGTTCGACGGCGTCGTCACTGGCATTACCGACTGGGGCGTGTTTGTCGAAGAGCTTACCACCATGGCCGAAGGCCTCTTGCACATACGGTCACTGCCGCAGGATTCGTATACGAAATCGGAGCACGGATATCATCTTTCGGGCGAACATACCAAGCGCACGTTTGCCCTCGGCGACAAAGTGCGCGTGCGCCTGACTGCCGCCAACATCGAGCAAAAAACCATCGACTGGGAGCTGGTGCACAACGAGGGCTGACAGGTGTAAAGGATAGGCATACCTTAATTGAGTGTTCAACTGATCTTTGAGGAAATAAAATGCCTTGCCCAGAAAATTGGCTCGACTGGCGGGGGACCCTAGTAGCAGCGGCAGATGTTGGTCCAGGAGGCGACACTGCTCGTCAAATTGCCGCTAGGCGGATTATGACTAGCGAAGAGAAAGGGGAGCGCACAAAGATGGTTGCCGATCTCCCCCATACCGATTGACCCATTTAGTTAGGCAAACGGCACAAC
>CAZWIY010000097.1:0-2063 GCA_964634575.1 uncultured Candidatus Saccharibacteria bacterium
GGCAGAAGCCCCATGAATCGCGCACGCTTGATGGCAGTACCGAGCTTGCGCTGGTTGAGTGCTGAGAGCGTAGTCTGCTTGCGCGAGAGTATACGGCCATGCGGATTGAGGAACTTTTTGAGCAGTTCCACGTCCTTGTAGTCGAAATACTTTATATTGTGTACGTTAAGTTTTGCGTCCATATCGTTTGCGTTAGAAAGGAATGTCTTCTGGGTTAATGTCTTCTTCTGGGTACTCGATGGCGTCGTCGTTTGAAGCTTTCGAGCTTTTGCCAGACGAGGACGAAGAGCCCCCATCGTCGTAGCTACCTCCTCCGCCCGCACGGCGCTCACCGAACTGTACGCGGTCGGCGACGATCTCAGTACGATATTTCTTTTGACCGTCCTGATCCCACGAGCGGGTCTGTAGACGACCTTCAATGAGGACCGAGTTGCCTTTCTTGAGGTATTGCGCAGCCGTTTCTGCCTGACGCCCGAAGACGACAATGTTGTGGAATTCGGTGCTTTCCTGCTTGGCACCATCGCGGTCTTTCCATACGCGATTGGTCGCCACGCCAAATGTCGCAACCTGGATACCCGACGGAAGCGATTTAAGCTCCGGATCGCGGGTCAGATTGCCGATGATAAGTGCTTTATTGAGATACATAGTCTTTGTATATAATGCTAGTAATTTATGCTATGAGTTCATCAATGTGCTTATCAAGTTCAGCTTCATCCGGTTTTTCACCCTTCTTCTCCTCCTCGCCCTTCGGCTTTTCGATGACACCCGGTTCTGTGTCGGTGGGCGCAAACAATTCTTCTTTACGCAACGAATAGGGGACGAAGGTTTCTTCGCGCACGGTCGTCACGAGTAAAAATCGCAACAAGTGCTCATTGTGCTGAGCCTGATCTTTGATCATTGCCGCATGTTCAGGAGCGATTTCAAATTTGATCCAGCCGAAATAGGAATCGTCGAAACGTTCCCATTTGCCCCGCACCTGCTTGCGCATGGTATACGCGAGCGCGATGTGCTCGGGCGCACCTTCTGCGATCACGGTGCCGCCGAGGTCGGCTATGCTTTTTTTGATCTCTTCAACACGAAGCGCAAGGTCTTCTTCACCTAACGTCGGTACAAAGTGAAATCCGAGTTCATAGACTCCCGATTCCCCTTTGTCTTCATGTGTTTCGATATCTGGCATGAATTATTGCATTACTTATAAGTGGTCAAAGCGTACCATAAAGAAAAAAGAAAGGCAACTAAGCCATACTGAACATATTTTGCGCATTTTGTATAAGCGCTGCCTGCACTCTTTCCAGCGTTTCCCCTCGCAATTGTGCAATCTTTTTTACCGCCTCGATCACATACATCGGTTCGTTGCGTCTGCCGCGATACGGCACCGGTGCAACGTAGGGCGCGTCGGTCTCCGCATGGATGAGGTCACGAGGAGCAGCTTGTATTACTTCGTCGTAGTCGTGCGTAAAGGTGATAACGCCCGTGAACGACGTGGAATAACCCATGTCCCAAAAACACTTGGCGTCTTGAAGCGAGCCGGCAAAAAAGTGACTGTTACCGAGCACCTTTGCCTGTTTTTTCAGAATAGCCGCGGCATCGGCATATGCATTGCCGCCGGGGCCGCTTCGCAGGTGAAGCATGAGTGGTTTTTTCACTTCATTGGCTAGCGCAATCTGCATTTCAAATGCTTCGATCTGTCTTTTCTTTGCTCCGTCTTCGGGCTGGCGAAAATAGTCGAGACCGCACTCTCCTATTGCCACCACCTTTGGGTCAGACGCGAGCGATTTGTAGGAATCATAATCAAATACTTCCCCTCGTGATGTAAACGCTTTTCCAAAATCTCCTAATTCCTGCTTGTCATGGAAACTTGCCGACGTGTGTATCGGGTGCAAACCTACCGCCGCATACATGCCGTCATATTTTTGCGCAATCTCGACTGCACTTTTTGACGTATCTTTTTGTGTACCGACATTGATACACACAACACCTGCCCCTTGCGTTCTTTTGATTACCGCTTCCCTGTCGCCATCAAACGCCGCAGTGTTGAGGTGGGTGTGGATGTCGATGTAGTT
>CAZWIY010000098.1:0-2051 GCA_964634575.1 uncultured Candidatus Saccharibacteria bacterium
CGATGTTGGCGACCGTGTCTTCGATTGGCCCGCCCAAAAAGACGATACGTTCGCGCAACAGACGGGAATAAATATCGTATGCCCGCTCGCCGTAATTTGATTTTTCGATAACAGTTGGAATAAGTACCATAGTATATTTAGTGAGTTAGGGCATCATTATACTACAAAATTTAGATAAAAAAAGATGGGCCAGCTTGTGACTGGCCCGAGGCGCTCTTGAGGGAAGGGAGAACTCCGGATGAAAAGTCCATCCGACCGGACGTTCCACGGAAACGTCCACAAGCTACAGTATATCAAGATGTTTTTTCTGTCAAGTTTTCTTCTTTTCCTTCCAAAAACCGAAACACTTCTTCGTTGGTGAGCATCGCTTCGACGTACGTACGCATGCTGGCAGGGTCGGCGTCTTTGTGGTAGGCGAGTAGGTGCCCGGTTTCACGTTCGACTTTTTTAGGATCGGCATGGAGATCTTGCGTTTTTGCGATTGCGCCTAACAGCAGGTCTATTTTTGCGCGTTTCTCGGCTTCGGGTCGCCATTCGGCGTGGAGTTTGTCTGTGGTGATCGAGTTTTTTTCGAGGTACTCCTCAAGAGTGAGTCCCATGCGCGCAAGCGTATTCTTGAACTCAATAATCATTTTACTGAGTTCGTGGTCGGTAAAAAGCGCAGGAACGGTGATTTTTGTCTTTTCGAGTATTGCGTCAATAATGCCAAGTCGCAGTTTTTCCCGTGCCTGCACTTCTTTCTCACGTTGCATCTGCTCCCGCAGCACTTTTTTGAGATCATCTATCGTATTGAAGGAGCCGAATTGGCTCACTGTTTCGTCAGTCAGGGGCGGCAACTCGGCATCCGGGATGTCGGGGTGTTCATGCGCTTCCTCCATATCATTTTCCTCATGCTCTTCGTGGCGATGCTGCTGTGCGTGTGCGGCTCGTCGACGCAGTTCAAGCAGTGCCTTGTCAAGTTCTTCGTCGGATACTGTCACGGCGCTCGGGTCGTCAAATGTTTTGCGCGTTGTTTCTGCGATTGTGGCGTAATCAGGCAAGGTAAACTTCGGCATCACGGCAGACGTGATCGTGAAACCGATAGGGTTTCCCGCAGCAAGTTTGGTAATGGTGACATTGGGACGCCCGATGACATCAAGTTTTTTATCGGTCACGATCCCGGCATATGCTTGCGAGATCGCACGTTCAGCCGTTTCATGCATGATCTCGTGTTCGCCAAGATGGCGCACCAGCACATCTTCGGGTACATGACCTTTACGAAAACCTTGTACGGATACTTCACGCCCCAGCGCAGCAACGGCTTTTTTACGAAATGTTGCCACAGCCTCCTCGGGTATTTCAGCTTTGATCTCGATCTCCGACCCTTCTTTTTCCTCAATAACGAGGTTCTGGTATCGTGTTTCTTTATCATTCATGATGCAACGAGTCTACCGCGTTTTGCACGATTTGCAAAATACACAAATTATAAACAAATATTTCATTGACGAAATAGACTGGAGCGATTACGCTGGTGGTGGAGATGCCAGACGACATCAACCAGATGGCATCAAAATGTAACAAGAAAGGGGAAAGAATGACCGCTACTCTGATAAAAAGAGTGGCGCTGTTTTGTTTACTGACCGTCGCCAGTTTACTGGTTTCCGGCGTCAGTATCACGCAAACAGTGCAAGCAGCTGTGTCTACTCAACCCAACATAATCGTTGTCAATATGGACGATGTTGGGTATGGAGATGTTAGAGCGTATGGTTCGCCCGACATCAAGACCCCAAGCATCGACGCCCTGGCTGCGCGGGGCGTCCGTGCAGAGGCGATGTACACTACGGCACCCATGTGCATGCCGTCTCGTACCGGCCTCATGCTTGGCCGGTATACTCAGCGATTTGGCGTTGAGAATAATCCGGGACCATCATACCCACACTATGGGATGCCGTTTGGGCAGGGGATCACTCTTGCACGCGCACTTAAAGAGGCAGGGTATGTTACTGGCTGGGTGGGGAAATGGCATCTAGGGGACGACGATCAATATGATCCACGGCAGCGTGGTTTCGTTG
>CAZWIY010000099.1:0-1922 GCA_964634575.1 uncultured Candidatus Saccharibacteria bacterium
CTCGGTATGTTTTCAACAGTTCGTAATCAATGCCGTCACGGGCGAGTTTAAAGTCTGTTGGATGCGGTTCATCATAGTAATACTCCCGCATGATCGCTTTATTGTAGTGTTCCGTTTCGTCATACCGTTTGTCACTGAACGAGCTTGGATACGCCGCAAGGAGCGCGTGTTCTACGACCTGTGCGATGTCGCGTACTTCGGAGAGCGGATGATGCCGCAAGAGCAAGAGTTCATCGGCAAACTGTCGCAGATTCATCGTCCAGGCCAGGTTGGTCGTCGCTCCGGCAGGCAGGAACGAGCGCATGATATCAAATGCGCGTGCATTGATCGCCTTGTCATAGACGGCTTCTTTTTCGTCTGCGCCGCGCGGAAAGCGCTCTTTGAGCGCGGGCACAAGCACCTCAAGTCCGTGCAGGTAAAACACGCGCCATGCTTCGAGTATCGCTTCGCCCCCTTTTGTGCCAAGTGGATTGACGAATCGCTGCTGACTGAAATCTACATATCGTGTTGATGCTTCTTGTCCGGAGTAGAGTGGCCAGTCTTGTATTGCTTTGGCGACAAGCATCGAAACGCCTTCGACAAACACGGTCGCGTTGCCGCAGTCGCCGATCGACTTGTGTCCATAGCCGACGTAGTATGTCGACATAAATTTCTCGTGACCTTTTTGTGCGAGCACTTCCAGATGCGCCTTGATGCCGCCGGTTGAGCGTGAATGCAATGCCTGCAGCATCGCCACAGCTTCCGGAGAAATCGTCGCGCCGGTGTTGAGCACTAATACAAGACCGCCATTACCGACAGCAAATCGAGTGTGTTCAAGCAGGGCGAGAGAGTTCATATCGTTTGACTCCATTGTTCTATAGTCTAGCACTAGTTATATAGATGCGTCGACGCTGACGCAAGTATTGCAGCGCGCCGATTTTCGTTATACTAACAGCATGAAAACGTCAAACAAGCATCATGACACAAAAAAAGGAAAGCTCATCGTCAGCGACGGCATCGACGGCTCCGGCAAGGCGACGCAGACGGCGCTTTTGACGTCGCGTCTAAAGAAAGAGGGCGTGTCGGTAAAAACAATCGATTTTCCACAATATACGAAAAATTTTTTTGGCAAACTCCTGCGGGAATGTCTCGATGGCAAACATGGTGATTTTTTGCACCTCGATCCGCGTATCGTGTCGCTTTTGTATGCGGCTGATCGTTTTGAATCGAGCGCCCGGATACGCTCTTGGCTTAGTGAAGGATACATAGTCATAGCTGATCGTTATACCAGTGCAAACCAAATTCATCAGGGAAGTAAGCTTGCCGACGTTAAAGAACAAAAAAATTTTTTACAATGGCTCGATCGCATGGAGCATGACGTGTTGGGTGTACCGCGTCCCGACCTCGTGCTGTTTCTCCATGTGCCTGTCCGTATCAGTCAGGAGTTGATCAAGGGAAGAGTGCGAGACCTTGCCGAGTCGGATACTGCGCATCAAGAAAAAGCCCTGCTCAATGCTCTTGCTGTTATTAAAAAAGGAAAGCGTTGGAAAAAAGTGCCATGTACCAAAGACGGAGGTATCTTGCCGAAAGAAGTGATCCATGAAAAAGTATATGCGATAATGAAAAAAGAACTAGTTACACGACCATGATCTAACGCGCGCATCAGCACTGCATTATTACCCCTCATTTTTCATGAGATATGAACGATTATACTTTCGTACACAACCAAGACCCCGAAGTGTTTGACGCGCTTTCCGGCGAGGAGGTGCGGCAGAAGGAGGGGCTCGAACTGATCCCTTCTGAAAATTACGTCTCGCGCGCGGTACGCGAAGCCTTGGGAAGTGCGATGACCAACAAGTATTCCGAAGGACTACCGGGCCGCCGCTATTATGGCGGGCAGGAATACACTGATGCGGTCGAGATCTTAGCGATCGAACGTGCGA
>CAZWIY010000100.1:0-1893 GCA_964634575.1 uncultured Candidatus Saccharibacteria bacterium
CACGCCATCCGTGCCGTCATGAAGGCAAAGGGCGCTATGGACGGCAAACGCGTATCGGTTGATATCGTTTCATGAAGTCGGTTCGTCTTTTAGTCGGTTACCTCCAGCGCGCGCACGGAGTCCGTGGCGAAATTCTTACGAGAAGTCTTACGGATGACGACGCGCGCTTTACGGAGGGTATGAGATGCCTTCTTGTGAAGGATAGGGATGCCGAGCCCTACGGCGAAGTGACGATCACCAACATTCGCGCGACACCGTCAGGTCTTTTGCTTGCGCTTCGCGGATGTGAAGACCGTGAAACGGCTAGGAGCGACTGCGGCTCTTACCTGGCCGTCAACAGGGAAGATGCGATCGAACTTCGCGATGACGATGAATTTTATACGAGTGACCTCGTCGGGGCGCGCGTCATCGATCGATCGCTCGGCGATCTCGGCGTGTTGGTCGACTTTATCAGCGCCGGTGGATCAGAGGTGCTCGTTGTCCGAAAACCCGGCGAGAACGACGTGCTCATTCCATTTCTAAAATCGATCGTTCCGTACGTCGATATCGTATTGCCTGAGGGGCTATTCGAGCTCTACAGAGAGTAGTCATGAAGTTTTCGATTCTTTCACTTTTTCCCGAGCAGGTGCGCGAAGCGCTTGACTTCAGCATGACGGCGCGAGCCTTGGATCGAGGTTTGATTGAGCTCGAACTCGTACAGATACGCGATTATGCGATCAATGACTATGGACAAGTCGACGATGCGCCCTACGGGGGAGGTCGCGGGATGGTGATGATGTGCGATCCCGTCTACGATGCATGGCTTTCTGTCGTTGAGAAGGCAACACACGACAAGGAAGATCGCTCCAATTAAAGTGGAGACAGCGTCGAAAATGCTAAGTCCGTACATACCATCTTCCTTTCACCCGCTGGAAAAACGTTTAATCAGGCGATGGCTCTCGAGTTATCGAAAAAATCGCATATCGCATTTATTTGCGGTCATTATGAAGGCATCGATGCGCGCGTTATCGACGAGATCGGCGCCGATGAGGTCTCTTTGGGCGATTACGTTTTGACGGGAGGGGAGCTTGCCGCCGCTGTCATGATCGACGTGATTACGCGTTTACTCCCCGGTGTTCTGCCCGATGAGGAGGCGTGGCAGCTTGAATCGTTTTCTGACGGTTTACTGGAGTGGCCTCAGTACACGCGCCCTCGTGTCTGGCGTGATCGCGCTGTTCCCGATGTTCTCCTTTCCGGACATCAGGCGAACATCAATTGTGAGCGTGAAGTTTCGCGACTCATTGAGACGATTACTAAGAAACCTGAATTATTGAAAGGGCAGTCTGTTGATAGAGAGGTGTGGGAACTCGTCGCCGAACGGCTAAGGTCGGACGCTTCGAACGACGAGTAGACTGACCATATACAGAGATCGCCAGATTATAAGCCTAAATACTCTAAACCCAATCCAACACAACCGGCTAAAAAGCTCAGGATAAGACCTAATATCGTTTTGTAGGCGACGTATTTTCCGCCTAAGTGCGCCGCTTCGTGAGGTGTTTTGCTCAGTCCGAGGAGAGACCAACTGCTGATGAGTGCGATAACAGTGCCCACACCGGCGCCTGAAACGTAAATGGATGATACAATGGGCAGGGTCGCGTAAGGACCCATCGCAAGCATGACGCCCCCTAAGACACCTATGATGACGCCGCGGATGCCCGCTTCTGCCGAGAGCCAGTTCTGAACAAAATCACGAGGGATTAAGACCTCTACCATGCCCGCCAAGATTAACGCCAGTAAAATGATGGGCAGATTTTTTAGCAACAACTTGAGTCCTGTTATCAGACCGACCACCTGTTGACCTTTCTGTCTTGCGTTGAAAACAAAAAGGGCTAGAGCAACAAGAGCGAGGATGGC
>CAZWIY010000101.1:0-1796 GCA_964634575.1 uncultured Candidatus Saccharibacteria bacterium
TCAATCCGTAATCATGCTATCACGCCAACGCAACACCATGCACAACGATCAACGGGGAGTTACGCTCATCGAGCTCCTGGTCGCGATGTTCATCATGTCGCTCGTCGTGACCGCCGGCTTCATGCTGCAAAACGATATATTCAAACTCAATAAAATACTTTTCGGACAACTGAGCGCCCAAGGAGAAGCGCAACAAGCGTTGCGGCAATTCACTTCAGACATGCGTACTGCGGTCCCTTCGAGCACCGGCAGCTATCCTATCGCGCAAGCGAGCACCTCGAGCATTACCTTTTATGCAAATGTGGACAGCGATACGCTCGTCGAACGCATCCGGTACTTTGCAAGTTCGACGACACTCAAACGAGGCGTACTCAAACCATCCGGTTCGCCGCTTGTTTACAACAGTGCATCGGAAAAAATAACCGATCTCGTTCACGGTATCGCAAACGGCACGACGAGCATGTTCAACTATTTTGACAGCACCTACACCGGAGCGGCGACGAATACGCCGCTTGCACAACCGGTCGCAACACAACTCATCCGTTTGGTGCAGTTATATCTCATCGTCGACCAAGATCCGGCACGATCGCCAGCCGCTGAAGTGTTTACCACACAGATCACTCCGCGCAATTTATGAGATACCTACACAAAAAACAATATGGCTATTTGGTTGTGCACGTCCTCATCGTCGCATCAATCGCCACCATGCTTTTGACGGGACTTATTGGTTGGGCTGGCTTGTCGGTGCGATCGGCACGACAATCGGTGTATCGCGAACAAGCGATCCAGATCGCCGAAGCAGGCACCGAATACTATCGTTGGCATCTCGCTCACGCGCCAACCGATTTCCAAGATGGCACCGCGACATCGGGACCATATGTACATACCTTTACCGACAAAGATGGCAATCGCGTTGGGCAGTTTACTCTCTCGATCACACCTCCGATCGTCGGCAGTACGCTCGTGCGGGTCGATTCGACCGGCCAGGTAGATGCGGCAAGTTCTTCCGTACGCACGATCCATACCGAACTGGCGAAGCCTTCAATCGCAAAATATGCGGTCGTCGCAAACGATGTCATGCGTTTTGGCGTCGGCACAGAAGTTTTTGGCCCAATCCACTCAAACCAAGGCATACGCTTCGACGGTCTCGCGCACAACATTGTCACATCAGCAACGTCATCATACGATGATCCTGATCACAGTGGGGGGCTCGAATTCGGCGTTCACACGCACGTTGCACCAGTCGACCCGCTTCCGCCCGCAGCAATGCCAGCACGGCCTGACGTCTTTGAAGCTGGGAGACAAATCGGTGTCCCCGCGGCAGATTTTGCTGGCATCACCGCCGATTTGTATGCCATGCGTACGAGCGCCTCATCGAGCGGTTTCTATCGCGCCGCATCGGGCGGACTCGGTTACGAAGTGACCCTCAAAACCGACGACACCTTTCAGCTCAAGCGCGTCACCGCCCTCACCACCGCTCCCAGTGGATGCGATGAAACCGGCGGCGATGCCGATTGGGGCACCTGGAGCGTCAAGACCACAACCAATATCGGTACCTATGCCATTCCTTCCAACGGTCTCATTTTTCTCGAAGACAACGTGTGGGTAAAAGGCCAGATCAACACTGCGCGCGTGACGATCATTGCCGCGACACTGCCCGACAACCAAGCCACGCGCAAGAGCATTACCGTCAACAATGACTTGCTCTACACCAACTACGACGGTACCGATGTTATCGGTCTCATCGCGCAGAAAAACATCAATGTCGGTCTTGTCAGCGATGACGATCTGCGCAT
>CAZWIY010000102.1:0-1771 GCA_964634575.1 uncultured Candidatus Saccharibacteria bacterium
AATTTTTATGCATGCCACTGTAGCCACCGCCACCACCACCGCCACCACCATTGCCACCATTAAAACCTCCCTGTCCGCCACCACCCACGAGCATGGACAGCTGGTCGCCAGGAGTAACAGAAAACGTTCCTTGCGAAAAACCGCCGCCGCCGCCGCGCGGACCGACATCGCCGGCAATCGATGCAGATCCGCCACCACCACCGCCACCCCATGCTTTTACGGTAACCGATGTGACACCTGCCGGCACCGTAAACGTAGTAGTGCCTGCTTGTGCAAAGGTGAGCGTCTGCGTCGCTCCTGAACTACACGATGCGCCGCCGGTATACGACAGATTCTTTCCATTGCCCGACACGTCATTGACCACGCCTCCCGAAAACGTACCTGCATCAAACGTCCAATACGCCAAGAGCCCTCGGTTGAGCGGGTCATTCGTGCGTATGGTGATATCGAACATCGTTTCGCCGAACGTTTGAAAGAAAAAGAATCCGATCGCGATCACACCGACCGTACAGAGGATGATGAAAAATCTCGTCTGCTGTGAAAATGTTGCTGGTGTTGTTTTGCGTTGCTGCGACATGATACTGGATAAGGATTACGATGTAGTTGTCGCAGCGCTTGCGGCAGGCTCGGTGGGCTGCGGCGGGGTGGCGGTTTCCGTTTGTTCGGTCGATTGGGTCGTCGATGATACCGGGTCGGACGCAGATCCGGCGCGCGTCGTATCGGCAGGCGCATCCGCTTCATGGGTTGACGAAGCCATCGGTGTCGCTTCCGAAGCCGTAGGCGTCGTAGACGTCGACTGAGTTTCGCCGGTATCGGTCGATGAAGCGGCAGGAACCGGATCGGGCGTCGGTTGTGGTTGCGGCGTCACCGTATCGGCATCACCATGGTCAGAGGATGCCTGCGTCGTACATGCGCCCGCAGTTTGTTTGAGCGCACCCTCCACGATTTTAACGCAATACGGTTTTTTGGTTACTTCATCAAAAAGCGTGATGCCGCTTGGCGCATCGCTGGTACCGACGGTCAAATCGTTTTTCACTTCAAGATGATCGGCAAAAAGATTGCCGAACGCCGCAAGACCTTTTTCAATGCGTACGCCAAGCGTTTCGTTCAGATAATCCAGGAAACTTTGGAAGATGCCCCCCGATGACGGGGTCGACGTAGCGCTCGGCAACGAGCCGCCCATAAGTCCTTCAAGTTGTGCGAGACGGCGGTCGAGGTCTTGCACGCCTGCAAGCGTCAAAGACGAGAGTTTATAGAGGTCGATACCTTTGCCATCGATCGACAATATGTCGCTTGGAGAATCTTCAGCAATGAGACCTAAGCGCGTCGTCGATGACATATCATTCTTATATTTATATGTCGCGAGTTTCAGCGAACGAACTTTCGCGGCAGCATCTTCGATGTCCTGTTCCTCAAGATACGTGATATCTTTCTTTGCATCTTTGGTCGAAATGTTGATGAATGCCTGCGCCCCCACTTCGCCGCCGACCGTGAGTTTGTATTGCGGCGAGGTCGTGCCGACGCCCACATTGCCCGTGATCGGATCAATAAAGAATTGGTCAGCCATTTGCGTCGTCTCATTTTCAAGGAACATGCTGACTGTGCCGGTTGCAAAGCCCGTGGTCGATGCAGAAAAACTTTCAAGCGCGACGCCCAAGATGCGGCCGGATGACGTCGCTTTGCGCGCATAGCCATTGAGCGTATTTGACGGCGCGAGCATATCGCCGATTTGAATGTTGCCACTTTCGTTGGTCACTTTGACCGGTACGCG
>CAZWIY010000103.1:0-1766 GCA_964634575.1 uncultured Candidatus Saccharibacteria bacterium
TATGGCGGGCAGGAATACACTGATGCGGTCGAGATCTTAGCGATCGAACGTGCGAAGCGGCTTTTCAAATGCGCATTCGCAAATGTGCAGCCGCTCTCGGGCGCTCCTGCAAACCTTGGCGTGTATGCGGCGCTGCTTGAACCGGGCGACACGGTCTTGGGGATGGATCTCTCGCATGGCGGGCATCTGACGCACGGCCACCCCGTGACGTTGCCGGCAAAGCTCTATAACTTCGTACGGTACAAAATGAAAGATCCCGACACAGGTGAAATCGATTTCGGCGAGCTTCGTGATCTTGCGAAGAAAGAAAAACCGAAAATCATTCTCGCCGGTTTCTCGGCGTATTCGCGCGAGCTGCCCTACGGCATCTTTGTCGAGATCGCGCGTGAAGTGGGTGCGATCGCCGTGGCGGACATGGCGCACATCGCGGGGCTTATCGCGGGTGGTGTCGCGGAGAATCCGTTCGACGCCGGTTTTGACGTGGTGACGACGACGACACATAAGACCTTGCGCGGTCCGCGAGGCGGTATGATCCTCGTGCGCGACAATGAAGAGGTCGCTAAGCGTATCGACAAAGCAGTCTTCCCAGGACTGCAGGGCGGTCCGCATATGAACAATATCGCCGCCAAGGCAGTTGCATTTGGCGAAGCGTTGACGCCTGCGTTTCGAGAATATGCCGGACACATTTTGCGCAATGCCAAAGCGATGGAAGTGGTGTTTGCACAGGCTGGTGTGCGGATGCTGGGGGGCGGCACGTCAAACCATCTCATTTTGGCCGATGTCTATGGGTCGCTTGGCGTCACGGGCAAAGAGGCGCAGCATGTGCTCGACGAGGTGGGCATCACGCTCAACAAAAACGTGATCGCCGATGATCCACGTCCGCCCATGGATCCCTCGGGCATTCGCTTCGGCACGCCCGCGATCACGACGCGCGGTTTCAAAGAAGACGACTGCGCGCGCGTCGCTGGGCTCATGATCGAGACGCTCAAAAACAAAGATGATGCAAAGAAGAAAGAAAATATAAAACAAGAAGTGCGCGCCCTTGCGGACGCGCATCCAATACCGGAGATGTTCGTGTAGGTTACCCCGTTCGGATCAGGAGGAATTTCTTGTACGCCCCTTTCTCGGTGGCATCTGGATTGGGTAGGGCGACAATGACTGCTTGCCCTACTTCGATCTCCATAATTGACGCGCCTAATACCACAGTACCGTCTGGCCCTAAGGTACCCTTACGGACCAAGATATTTTCTGCTGAAAGTACGTCCGTGTATACTCTCGTCTCGCTATCACTCATCTTATTCTCCATCACAAGATGATGCTGTAGTTAAACATACTTTTTCTATTTCTGCAAGTAGGCCGATATCCGATACACTGAAACGATGCCTTCACAACGTTCTCGGCTTTACTATCTCGCATACAAAGAAGCGGCACGGACCTTGGTGCACCGGCGGCTTGATGAGCTCAATGCGCACTACGGCTTTGTGTATCATCGCGTTGCGATCAAAAACATGACATCGCGGTGGGGAAGTTGTTCAGAAAAAGGCAACCTCAATTTCAACTATCGCATTCTCTTTCTTCCGCCACGTCTGCAAGACTACATCATCGTACATGAACTATGCCACCTCAAAGTCTTCAACCA
The DNA here is from genome assembly GCA_964634575.1 of uncultured Candidatus Saccharibacteria bacterium. GTDB lineage: Bacteria > Patescibacteriota > Minisyncoccia > Phycocordibacterales > UBA12088 > CAZDRD01. The sequence goes on from CAZWIY010000103.1 coordinate 1,640, forward strand.
CTCGCCCACATTTTGGAATTTGGTCGCAGAACAAGCGCCGAATTATAAAGTATGTAGGAGGGAATTAAAAAGTATAGTAGTGAAGGCAAGAATAATGTCGTCCAGATGATGTTGTAGAGTCGCGAAT
>CAZWIY010000104.1:0-1748 GCA_964634575.1 uncultured Candidatus Saccharibacteria bacterium
AGCGCCAGAAACAGAAGAGCTGGTACTGGAGTTGGATGAGGCAGCAGTCGAGTCGGTCGCCGTAGACGAGATGGCGCCTGTACTTGAGGCGGACACAGCCGCAGAATTGACGCTGGAAGCCGATGTTGTCGTTGAGCCGGCTGGCGAGGCCCCCCTAAGTGAGCCTGCCGCTACCGATGCGGTGCTCGATCTTTCCGCACTGGCGGCCGCAGAGCCAGCAGCCAGTGAGGCCACAGCGCTGCACGATGTCGGTGTATCCACCGCAGAGGCCGCATTTGCGGTGCAGGATGATATCGATGAACAGTTGCTGGATGTGTTCCTGGAAGAGGCCAACGAACTGCAGCCAAGCATCAGCAAGATCCTGCGTGACTGGCGCCAGCAGCCGGATTCCGACGCATTGTCACAGTCGCTGCAGCGGGTTTTGCACACCCTAAAAGGCAGTGCCCGTATGACCGGTGCAATGCGTCTGGGTGAAGCGACGCATAATCTCGAAGCACAGGTGATTGCGCTGCAGGGCAAAGCGCTTAGCAATGATCAGTTTGACGAGCTGGAAGCCGGTTTCGACATCATCAACGAGCTGCTGGACATGCTGCAAGGCAAGCCGGAAGCAGCCGCTGCTGTTGCCGACACTGGTACCACAGCCGCTGCTGCGGTGGCTGCTACACCCCCACCGGCATTGCCTATGGGGGGGCCATCCGAAGCAGAACTGGCAAAAACCACGCTGCGTGTGCGTGCCGATCTGGTTGACCGTCTGGTGAATCAGGCTGGTGAAGTGGCGATTGCCCGTTCGCGCATGGAAGCGGAAATGCTGGCGTTGAAGCAGTCCTTGCTGGATCTGACCGACAACGTATCGCGTTTGCGTGGCCAGTTGCGCGAAATCGAGATTCAGGCAGAGAGCCAGATGGCTTCGCGCTTGTCGCACATCAAGCAAGAACACGACGAATTCGACCCGCTGGAGTTCGACCGCTTTACCCGTTTGCAGGAACTGACCCGCTTCATGGCCGAGAGCGTCAACGACGTGGCCACGGTGCAGCACAACTTGCTGAAGAATCTGGATGAAACCGAGTCGGCGCTGTTGTCGCAGGGGCGCATGACCAAGGATCTGCAACAGGAATTGATGCGCATCCGCATGGTGCCGTTCTCCAGCGTTTCCGAGCGTCTCTATCGTATCGTGCGTCCGGCAGGTAAAGAGGGCGGCAAGAAGGTTAACCTGGACAGTCGTGGTGGCCGTGTCGAAATCGACCGTTCGATGCTTGAGAAGTTGACTGCGCCGTTCGAGCACATGCTGCGTAACTCGATCGACCATGGCCTGGAAGCCAAGGACAAACGTGCCGAGATCGGCAAACCGGAAGTGGGTGAAATTGTTCTCAGCCTGAAGCAGGAAGGCAATGAGCTGAATCTGACGCTGTCGGATGATGGCGCTGGCCTGAACCTGCCGAAGATTCTGCAGAAAGCCCGTGAAAAAGGGCTGGTTAAACCGGATGAGCAGCTCTCCGATGAACAGATCATGTATCTGATCTTCGAACCGGGTTTCTCCACTGCCGATTCGGTAACGCAGCTGTCCGGTCGCGGTATCGGCATGGACGTGGTGAAGAGCGAGATCAGCGATCTCGGCGGCCGCATTCAGCTTGATTCCCAGCCAGGTCAGGGCTCTACTTTCACCTTGCATCTGCCGCTGACCCTGGCGGTGACGCAGACTGTGCTGGTGATGGCAGGTTCGCGCAAATATGCGATTCCGTCGGTGATGG
>CAZWIY010000105.1:0-780 GCA_964634575.1 uncultured Candidatus Saccharibacteria bacterium
CCGCTGTTGCCGGCTTGAGCGCTTTTGAGTAATGCGACTCGATCAACGGAGATAAAAGCCATTTCGGTACCAGAAAAAAAGCCCTCAAAAGTGAGTGCAAATCCGATCAGTAAAAGTAAGAGAGTCCAACTCATTGTTGGGCACCTGTGGGAAGGTCGTCTCGTTCGTCTAATAACGCGCCGAATATGGACGCCAAAACATCATCCATCGTAACCACGCCCACAACGTCGTTTGTATTCTCGGCTGCATATACAATAGCAATGTGTGTTTTGTTTTCCTTCATTTTTTTGAACAATACAGAGAGGTGTAAATTTTCTGGCACACTGATGGGGCGGTTCATAAGTTCAGAAACGGTTCTCTCCATAGTATCTTGTATCTCAATATTCTTTAGAATGTCTTTTATATATAATATTCCCACTATGTTCTTCTTATGAGTCTGATAGACGGGGATACGCGAATATTTTTGTGTTTTTAAAGCTCAAAAAAGCCAGTGAGCAGATGTTAAAAATGGCTTTCCCAGGTTCCAAAAATATGGGAGATGCCATGAGTCAAATGCAAAAAATGATGCAAGGCCTACAAGGTGGCGGACGCGCACCGATGGGTGGAATGGGCGGCATGGGTGGAAATCCGGCCCAGATGAATGCCCAGATGAAGGCGGCGATGCAGATGTTACAGCAAATGCAGCAGCAGAAAAAACGCTGAGAGCGAGCAACAAAAGGCGATCTGCGCCGTTGCTTCTGTCTTTCGTCATGGCGCGTGCCATCGTAGGCGTCGTCGTGC
>CAZWIY010000105.1:790-1746 GCA_964634575.1 uncultured Candidatus Saccharibacteria bacterium
AAATCCCCGATCACTTGTGAGATTTTCGCCTGAGCACTAATGCTAAAAACATGTTGAACGGGTGTCATGACCTTAGAAACAAGCCCGTCATCAAATTCAAAAACCTTTTTAATAAGTTCCTTCTCTTTTTGTTCAATACTGCCTTCCGTAGTGCTCTGTTCAACCATGGCAATGACGTCGGACTCGCTGATAGGGCTCATCGTTTTGGCCCAGTGGTCTTTGTTTTCCGCTCGGAACTTACGTAGAACAAAGCCAATAGCACCGTCAATGATCCATAGGGCCGGTAGGAGTGCCCAATACAGCCAATAAAGTATTTTAGAATTGATAATTGCGATGGCCGAGTTCATGCGCGAGGCGATTACTTTTGGAGTAATTTCTCCGGCGATTAATAACACTGGGGTGCTGATACCGATTGATAGAAACGTGGTGACTAACCAAGATTCGGCTGAGTTTGAGTCTGTGGGACCGACAAATTTTGTATAGAGATGTTCTGCGGATCCACTCACAATCGAGGATATTGAAAGGTTTACCAATTCATTGATGAGTAGAATTAAGACCAACAGCCGACTAGGGCGTGACATCAGTGTTTGTATTCGGTGAAACGCGCCCTCGTAGCGGTCTTTGATGCGTCGCAGTTGGTAGCGGTTTAAAGAAAAAAAGGCCGTTTCACTTGAGGATGCAAACGACGATCCTAGAAGTAAAAACAGCAACGTAGAAATAGTAGAGAGCATAACCTAGATTATGACCGCTTCTGTATGCATGCTGCAAGTCTTAACCGTAGCAGCAGTTTATGCTGCGTGGTCTATAATCTTTTTGTGGCGCGTTAGTTTGACTACCGATCCAGTACGAGCCTTCTTTTTAGAGCGGCTACTAGTTGTAGCCGCCTTTCGTGGTAAAAGAGCTTCGCGGAAAACATCATCAAATGTTTTTACCGGAACAAAGTTTAATTTGCCGCG
>CAZWIY010000106.1:0-1712 GCA_964634575.1 uncultured Candidatus Saccharibacteria bacterium
TGCGCCAACTCCGGATCGTACTCGCGGATAGCTGCAAGAGCCGAGGTTTCGACAACCCCGCCCATCATATTGAGAATCTCGGCAGCAGTTTGAATACCACCCATGGCACTCTTCTTGATCTTGTCGGAGCCGGACAACAACTGCGTCAATACTTCGTTCAATTCGCGTAACGCGGTCGGCTGCACGCCTTCCAGCGTAGCGATACGCAGCAATACATCATTACGCAAACGCTCGACGAACTGCGACAAAACCTCTGCCGACTGATCCTGCTCCAGATGCACCAGAATAGTCGCGATAATCTGGGGATGCTCGTTTTTGATCAATTCGGCTACCGATGCCGAATCCATCCACTTCAAACCTTCGATGCCATTATTGGATTCGCTACCTTGCAGAATTCGATCCAGCAGATTATTGGCACGATCACTACCCAAAGCCTTGGTCAACACTGAACGCAGATATTCGTCGGAAGCCCCCAAGCTGGCACGATTCTCGATTTCAGCCTTGAACTCCTGCAAAACCTCATCGATTTCGCCACGGTTGACGTTCTCGATCGCCGCCATTGCCGCCCCGAGCTTTTGCACCTCTTTCGGACCCAAAAACTTGAACACTTCCACTGCGGCCTCTTCGCCCAGGCTCAGCAGCAAAATTGCGCTTTTGCGAATACCAACGTCACTCATCTTCTTTGGCTATCCAAGCTTTGACCACACCGGCAACCATGCGTGGATCAGTTTTCGCAAGATCTTTGGCTGCCTGCAGGTTATCTGCGTAGGTTGCCAGATGCTGCGCCATTTCGTCTTCTTCAGCCTTGGCAGCTTCGTCGGCCTCCAGTTCTGCCTGAGCTTCACCGGAAAGCTCGCCCTCACCCGCTTTTTCAGGCTCAGGCGCGGCAGTCATATAGCGAATTGCCGGCCGAATCACGCCGAAGATCAGATACAGCACAACCAAGGTAATCAGCACATTCTTGAAGATCTGCTGCCAGTTGGCCGAGGCTTCGTGCACCAGCTTGTCTATGGCAGTCGCCGGTTCCGTGGCGCCGGCAAATGGTGCATTGACCACGTTCAGCGAATCACCGCGCGCCTGATTAAAGCCCATCGCCTCCTTCACCAGATTATTAATCTGGGTCAGTTCCTGTGGCGTATATGCCTTGAATGTGGTTTTGCCATCCTTGCCCACCACCGGCTTGTAATTGACCACCACTGCGGCGGACAAGCGCTTGATGGTGCCGACCGGCTGACGGGTATGCTGTACCGTCTTGTCCACCTCGTAATTGGTGGTGACTTCCTTGTGCGAAGATGAAGGCGTCGTCGCGACACTGGCTCCGGTAGCGCCAGGACGTGCGCCAGGTGGCTGCGTGATCGGCGCCGTAGCATTACCGGGAGGTTGATTGGAAAACGCACCCGGAACGCCAGACGCGTTCTTGTCCTCGCCGTTCAGCGTCTCAAGCGACTGCTGACTACGAATTGCCTGTTTTTCTGGCGGCGAATTAGGACGGAAGCTTTCGGAGGTCTGTTCGATTTCAGCGAAATCCAGCGACGCGGTCACTTCAGCCTTGAGGTTTTCCTTACCAGCAATCGGCTGGAGAATCGCTTCGATGCGCTTCACATAGCCCTGTTCAACATTACGCAGATAGTTCAACTGTCGTGGATCAAGCCCGCCGGGGTTATTGGCATCGAGACTGCTGCTAAGCAGATTCCCCCCTTCGGCAACCACCG
>CAZWIY010000107.1:0-1670 GCA_964634575.1 uncultured Candidatus Saccharibacteria bacterium
TTTTGAAAATCGCCCACGGTGCCGCCTATCTCGACGAGCAAGATCTCCGATTGATGCTTCTCGGCCGCCCGTAAGATGCGGTTCATGATCTCATCGCGAACATGCGGTACCGCTTCGACGCACTTGCCGCCATAGCCTAAGTTGCGCTCGCGTTCGATAACGCTTTTATAAACCATGCCGCCCGTGAGATAGTCGTCATCGGAAAGATCCATGCCCATAAAGCGCTCGTACGTGCCCATGTCCTGATCGGTCTCAAGACCGGAGCGCAACACAAAGACCTCGCCGTGTTCGGTGGGGTTCATGGTGCCCGCATCGACGTTGAGATACGGGTCTATTTTGACCGGAGTGACGTGAAAACCCTTTGCTTCGAGTATCTTGCCGATCGAAGAAGTGGCGATGCCTTTGCCGACGCCCGACATGACTCCGCCTACGACAAATATGTATTTCGTTTTCTTCGATTTTGATGACGGCATGAAGAATTACTCCTGCAGTATATACGGACGCGATGATATGCGCAATGGCAGGTTACACCCGTAAATACTTCCTCACCGCGAGGAAACTGGAAAGCGCGCCAAGAAGTATGCCAGCGCCAAGGATCGTACCAAAGACTTGCGGGAAATTGGCGGCGTAATAGGTAAAGATGTTGATATTGCCGAAAAATGCCTCAGTCTTGGGACCAAGCCAGAGTGTGATCGGGTAGAACAAGAGCAAGGTAATAATGCCGGAAACGAAACCATACATCATGCCCTCGAAAACGAACGGTCCACGAATGTAGGCATTTGATGCGCCGACCAGACGCATGACCGCGATCTCTTCGCGCGCGATATAGATGGCAAGCCGGATCGTATTGAAGACGATCATGACCGACGCTGCCGCAAGCACGATGGTCACGCCGACGCCGAAACGCTTGATCGCATTGATGACGATCGTGAGCCGCTCGATCGCCACTTGGTTGTCGGTGAAATTGACTTTTGCGATGATCGGCGTACCGTCTTGCGAGACAACGCTCTGATCGCTCGCCAAAAACGCGTTGATGCTTGCGTATTGCGACGGATCTTTCGCTTTGATCGACAGCGAAGCGCGCAACGGATTTTCCCCGAGCTCATCGAGCGCTTGCAATTCGACTTCATCGTTTTGATGACGTTCCCGGAAACGGGCAAGCGCATCGTCGCGCGAAAGATAGGTCACACGCTCGACTTCAGGCTTTGCCTCGAGTGCCTGCTTGATCGCCAAAATGTCGGGTTCTTGCGCGCTCGTCACGAAATACACATTGACGTCCACCTTGTCGCGCAAGATCTCGAGCGATTGCTTGAGCATCGCATTAAGGAAGATGAGCGAACCGATCACAAACAACGTGATCACCATGACGATGATAGACGATAACGACACGAAGCTGTTTCGCCAAAAATTGACGAAACCTGATTTTATAATACGTTTTGTTGTAAGCCACATCATATAAAAAAGTTACAGAACATAACGTCCGGATGCGTCGTCGCGCACCACTTTGCCGGAGTCCATGGTAATGACGCGTTTGCCTAGGGAGTCGATCACTCCCTTATTGTGCGTCGTCAATATGACCGTCGTCCCTAAATCGTTGATTTTCTTGAGAATCTGCACGACTTCGTAGGTGTTGATAGGGTCGAGGTTGCCGGTCGGTTCGTCGGCGATGA
>CAZWIY010000108.1:0-1626 GCA_964634575.1 uncultured Candidatus Saccharibacteria bacterium
AGCTCGATGCGGCAGGTGTCGACAAGCGTGGCAAGTCCCGCTCGATGTACGGCGCAAAGAAAAAGAAAGCCGCGAAATAGCCCAATATAAATAATTGTCATCATGCGACGACCCCTCAAACATCATCATTATATAGAACCCGACGTTCGTTATAAAAACGAGCGTGTGACCAAGTTCATCAACAACGTCATGCAGGATGGCAAAAAAGAAGTTGCTCGCAAAGTTGTGTACGCCGCTTTCGATGAGATCAAAAAACTTGCCGAAACAGATGACCCGCTGCAAGTATTTGAAGATGCGATCAAAAATGTCGGTCCGTCCGTCGAAGTGCGCTCGCGTCGCGTTGGCGGTGCCGACTACCAGGTGCCGCGTGAAGTGCGCCCCGCCCGTCGTCAGGCCTTGGCGATGCGCTGGATCATCAATGCCGTACGCACCAAGTCTGGCGCTCCAGTACACACCTTTATCGCGCAAGAGCTTGTTGCAGCAAGCAAGAACGAAGGTACTGCCATCAAAAAGAAAGAAGACACCCATCGCATGGCCGAGGCCAACCGCGCGTTTGCTCACTTTGCGTGGTAAGACGCTCTCCCCACGGAGTATATTGACGAAAGATCATACGGTTGTATGATCTTTTTCAGTTAAGGGAGGATGAAATGCAGACGAAACCTCGGGAAGCTGAATACCCAACATATTATTGTTTTGAGGGGGAAGAAGGTCAACGGAGGAAGCAAGCACTCCTGGGCATAATCATAAGTAATGGTATTTATAGGGCGCAGCGAGAAAAAGACCTGATGAGCCGATTTGCCGACGAAGAGGCTTGGGCGAATCGTAGCGGTGATTAGGGCATGTTTCCTATTCATATAAGTCCCGGGCTTGCGCGGGACTTTCTTTTTCATGACAGAATCGAAGATATATTGTATACTGGCGTATATGAATTTTTCAGAAGGAGAAGACAATAAAAAAGAAAAAAAAGAGAAGAAAAAGCAAAAAGCGTCTCAGTCACCCACGCCTCCGGGCAGACAGTTTTGGATCAACCTCGTCACGGTATTTTTGGTGTTCTTTGCGCTCATCAGCGTGTTTTCGTACTTTAACGAGCAAAGCAAGAACGATACAACCATCTCTCTGTCGGAAGTCGCCCGCGACCTTGAAGCGGGTGCGGTCAAAACTATTGTCGTCAAGGGCGACCAAGTTGAGGTCGCATATAACGACGGTCAAAACAAAGAATCGAAAAAAGAAACCGGTGCAGCACTTTCAGAGTCACTGAAAAATTACGGCGTTTCTGCTGAAGCGTTGCGCAGCGTTCCGATCACGATCAAAGACGAAGAAGGTTTTCGTTTTTGGTTTTTAACGCTTGCGCCATTCTTGTTTCCGCTTGTTTTTATCCTGATCCTGGTATGGTTTCTGATGCGGCAGGTAAAAGGGGCCGGTATGCAGGCCTTTACCTTCGGTCAGTCGAAAGCGCGCATGATCGACCCTAAAGACCAGGGGCAGCGTATCACCTTTAAAGACGTCGCGGGAGCCAAGGAGGCGAAAGAGGAGCTTACTGAGATAGTGGATTTCCTTAAAAATCCAAAGAAATTTATCGACATCGGCGCGCGTATACCCAAGGGCGTGCTTCTTATGGGCGGTCCG
>CAZWIY010000109.1:0-1603 GCA_964634575.1 uncultured Candidatus Saccharibacteria bacterium
CCGCAACACAAGTCGGCGTCTCCACCCAATGTGCCAGCGCATCTTCTGAAGAGACGTAGGGCGCTTCACCGTTAACGACATGCATACGCGCCTGATTTTTCACCGACCATGGCGCAGGCAGCATTTCAGCAAGTCGTGCTTCATACGTTTTTTCAGTCGCTTCAGAGGTATTAGTGGGCTCAAAATAAATAAGGTCGATATCGGCAAGCGGCGTACGTTCTGTATATGTATGCAGATGATCCCATACCTTACCTCGCACAAATCCAGCGCCGATCATCCAGTCAGGCAGGTGAAGCGACCGCGCAACTTTCAAAACCTCCATCATCCATGGGTCATTTTTGATGAGGGTGAGAATGTCTTGTTCGTTCATGATCGGTTTGCCAACAATTTTCTTATAGTCACAATATCATTCATATCATTCTGAGGGTAAATTTATTCATTCAATTTTTTACTTGTAATATGGTAGCATACAAGAAACAAATTGGTATGCAAAACGATTGTATTTTCTGTCAGATCGTGCGCGGGGAAGCTCCCTGTCACAAGGTGTGGGAGGACGACAAGCATCTCGCGTTTCTTTCTATTTTTCCCAACACCGAGGGCTTCACGGTACTGGTGACCAAAGAGCATTACCCAAGCTACGTGTTTGACCTGCCGGACGAGGTACGCACCGACCTCATACACGCAGCAGAGCGTGTGGGCAAGCTCCTCGACGCGAAGCTCGACGATGTCGGCAGGACGGGACTGATGTTTGAAGGGTTTGGCGTCGATCACATCCATGCAAAACTGTTTCCGATGCACGGCACGAAATCAGGCACATGGCAGCGACGCAGTTCAAACGTGGACAAATATTTTGAGCAGTACGAAGGCTACATCTCATCGCACGACTATCAACGCGCCGACGATACAACACTCGCTGAGGTTGCAAGAAAGATTCGGGAATAAGAGAAAACCGCCGTTTGCTTTCGCTACTAGGCGGCTCAAGTGTCAGAAAATTGCATCAGTAACCAGTTCATTCGTCTGCGCTGTAAGCTCGTTTGGCTTCCAAACGAAAATCCATACATTTTTCGCCTTCTGAACCGCCGATATAAGCTCGTACACCTCATCGTCCCGCACTAAGCGTAAGTCAAAGTTATTTGCCTCAATCACTACCGGCTCTTTGGCCCGAAGCGCTTTGCAAAGTTGGATGGTAACAAGCCTCTTTATTTTCTTTTGTAGCGCTAAGGCTTTTTTTAAAGCTGTTCTACTCCTCCAAAGGAGAAATCGTCGCCACATACCAGCAGCATCGTCCGCCTTGGTAGCAAACAGAGTAAACTGCTTCTCCAGCTGATCGGCCCGCAGAGCATAGGCAGTGATGCGACCAGTCGCATCAAAAAAACGGACGGTTGTCTTGATGCCGGCCGAAGCATGGATGCCTTTCCGCCACAATTGCACAGCATCGGCGATACGCGCTACGCACTCTGTGGCAACTTCTTCAAGCGTTTCTCCGTGCACATGGAAAAACTCGGCCTGTACAACATTTGACTGCATCACCGCCTCCATACACAGATGTTCATCTCATTTTGAATCTTGGTAGACTCTATCATAAAGATGAATATGACAAAAG
>CAZWIY010000110.1:0-1599 GCA_964634575.1 uncultured Candidatus Saccharibacteria bacterium
GCTGCATGCTTTCGGTGAATGAGCTTCGTGTTCGATGTTGTGAGGGAAGGGGAGTTGGCCACGGCCAACTCCCCGAAATACGTGTGCTTGGCTAGTGTGTGCTGGTAGAGATATCTTCGTCGATACCTCTATAATTTTGTTTCTGGTGGTCCTTCCACTCTTGGACAGTAACCAGCCCTTCCGCAACGGCCATTGCCGCTGCCAGATTGAACATGTATCGTTGTAGGGCTGTATTGCTAAACATATTTTCCTGCATCTTCCCACCCTTCGGTTGGAGGCGAAGCCCTTCTTCTCCCCTCACAACATCGAACAAATCGTCAAAAAACTATCTGTGCTGACGCTTCATTTCGCGATTTATGTCACGCTTGGTGTCGCGCTCTTTGATCGTCTCGCGCTTGTCCATGTCTTTTTTGCGACGCGCGATCGCAAGAGAAAGCTTCAGTAGGCCGTGACTATTGTACACTGAAATAGGTACTATTGTCAAGCCCTTTTTGCTCTCTGCTCCCAAGAGCATGTCGAGCTCTTTGCGGGAAAGCAACAGCCGCCGTGGCCGCGACGGGTCGTACTCTTTGGGGGCGTTCAGCGGTTGAAAAGCAGGGACGGATGCGCCCACGAGATACGCCTCGCTCCCCCGCACGAGCACATGCGCGCCCTCGAGCTTGCCATGGCCTTCGCGTAGCGATTTCACTTCAAAGCCAAACAGCTCGATCCCCGCTTCAAAGGTTTCGAGCAATTCGAAATCGAACCGCGCTTTTTTGTTTTCTATCAACGCCATACTTATTGTGTGCCGGTATGGTGCATAGTATCATATTTGCATGTCCCTTTTACAGCAGCCGCTTCAAACGATCGCCAAGGAACTCATGGCAGAGGGCAAAGGCATCCTCGCTGCCGATGAAAGCACCGAGAGTATGAACAATCGCCTCGCGCAGTACGGCATCGAAAAAACTCCTGAAGCGCGACGTGATTTTCGTGACATTCTGCTTTCGACGCCTGACGTTGAAAAGTACATAAGCGGTGTGATTCTTTACGAAGAAACATTGCGCGACAAAACGAAAAACGGCGTTGCGTTCACTGACCTGCTCAAGTCAAAAAAGATCATTCCGGGCATCAAAGTAGACAAAGGAAAAATCCCGCTCCCATTTTTTCCGGATGAAGAAGTAACCGAAGGACTCGACGGGCTTTCAGCACGTCTGCATGAATATTTTGAAATGGGCGCGCGGTTTACCAAATGGCGCGCGGTCGTAAAGATCGATGAGGGCATTCCCACAGATGCGAGCATTGTCGCCAACATGCATGCGATGGCGCGTTATGCGGCCCTCGTACAGCAGGAACATATGGTGCCCATAGTCGAGCCGGAGGTGCTGCTTGACGGTACGCATACGCTCAAACGTTCGGGCGAGGTATTGCGACATACGCTTGAGATTTTATTTGGCGAACTTGATGCATACCGGGTAGACCTGTCGGGACTCATTTTGAAAACCAGCATGGCGTTGCCGGGAAAAGATTCTGGCGCGCACGCATCGTCTTCCGAAGTCGCACAAGAGACGGTCGGCGCGCTCATTGAGATGGTGCCGAAAGAAGTTGCAGGCATCGTCTTTC
>CAZWIY010000111.1:0-1595 GCA_964634575.1 uncultured Candidatus Saccharibacteria bacterium
GCATGGCTATCGAAGCCTTGCAGAGCGCGCGCAATACGCGCCTTGCCGCTGAGGCGGATGAGCGTGCTGAAGCGAGTGAGAGGGCGCTCGAGTCCGTAAAGTAGCGTCGCTTAGGGTTGCCGATTTCGGAATCGGATAATTCTCTGCTGAGAATTTCCTCTGGCTCGGCTACCCGCCTGCGCACGTTCCGAAATCGGCAACCCTTCGCTCCTGCACGTTACAAACTCTCGCTAGGGAGTAAGATGAAATAACAAAACAATGGCTGATACCGTAGAGCGCGTAAAGGAAAAACTCGGCATCGTGGATGTCGTGGCGCCCTACGTGAAGCTTGCGAAAGCCGGTAAGTACTACCGGGGCCTTTCGCCGTTCAACAAGGAGAAGACCCCGTCGTTCTATGTGAATCCGGAGCGCGGGACCTACTTCTGCTTCTCAAGCTCGCAGGGAGGAGACGCGTTCACCTTCATTGAAAAGATGGAGGGTGTCGACTTCAAGGGTGCACTCAAAATCCTGGCCGAGAAAGCCGGGGTGGAATTGGTGTATGAAAAGAAGGGTGGAGACGGCGGAAAGACAGACCGCCTCCGGGAAGCAGTGGCGCGCGCAGAGTCATTCTTTGCGCGTAATCTCGACGAGAAGGGAGCGGCATACCAGTACGCGATAGGGCGCGGACTGACTAAAGAAACGATTGCCGCATGGAATCTCGGATTTGCGCCTGACGGATGGCGTACGCTTCTTGAAGAGTTGTCTGCAGCAGGATTCACGATTCCGGAGCTTCTTGCCGCCGGCCTTATCAAAGAGGCGGATGGAAAGCCGGGCACCTACTATGACCGATTCCGGAACCGGCTCATGTTCCCGATAAAGGATGGGGCGGGGCGCACGGTCGCGTTCACGGGCCGCGCGCTCTCGCCTGACGACCAGGCGAAGTATCTGAACTCTCCGGAAACGGAGCTCTTCAAGAAGTCCCAGGTACTCTTCGGGATGCATACGGCAAAGGACGCAATACGCACGCGTGGGTTCGCGCTTCTCGTAGAAGGCCAGTTCGACCTCATCCTCCTGCATCAGATAGGATTCACGAACACGATTGCACTCTCAGGCACCGCGCTTTCAAGCGAGCACCTGGCGCTCATCAAGCGCTATGCGGACAACCTCATGCTCGCGCTTGATGCCGACCGCGCGGGACTTGCCGCAAGCGCGAAGAACGCGTATGCGGCGCTCCGAAGCGGGATGCGGGTGAAGGCGGTGCGGATGCCGCTTGGGAAAGACCCTGCGGACCTCGCCAAGGAAACCCCCCAGGACTTCGTGCGGCGCGTCTCAGAGTCGGAACCCATCATCGAGTTCTTCCTCTCCGTCTTGTCCGCAAGCGAGAAGGATCAGCATCGTCTCGTGATTGCGGTCGAGCGCGTGGTGCTTCCCTTGATTTCGGGCATGAGAAGTTCCATGGAGCAGGAGCACTTCATCGCGGTTGTGGCGCGCCACCTCGGTTCATCCGCCGACGCCGTACGCGCGTCCGTACCGAAGGGGAACGCGCTTCCGGAAGACGTCGTCGAGGAGCCTATCGCGCCTTCGCCTGCGGCGAAGGAAGTCGCGGGCGCAGACCG
>CAZWIY010000112.1:0-1564 GCA_964634575.1 uncultured Candidatus Saccharibacteria bacterium
AGCGTACGGGACGCTCAAGAACGAGTATGGTGTGCACCGACTCGTGCGCATTTCGCCCTTCAATGCGTCCGCCAAGCGGCACACGTCGTTTGTATTGGTTGAAATTTTGCCCGTGATCGAAAAGGCCGGACATCTCGATATCCCTGAAAGTGATTTTGAAGTGACCTTTGCGCGTTCGTCGGGGCCGGGAGGGCAGAACGTCAACAAGCGCGAGACGGCAGTGCGAGTTGTCCACAAGCCGACGGGCGTCTCGGCGCATGTCGATGGCGAGCGCACGCAACATGCCAATCGCGAAAAAGCGGTAGCGATCATCACCGCAAAGCTCGAGCGTTTGCTTGAACAGGAACATAAAGAAAAAATTACCGAACTCTCGACTGACCCGGGCAAGGTCGAGTGGGGCAGTCAGATCCGCTCGTATGTGCTGCATCCGTACAAGCTGGTTAAAGACCACCGTACGGGCGTCGAAGTGCACGACGCGCAAAAAGTCCTCGACGAAGGCGCAATCGAGCCGTTTTTAGAACCACCAACAGCGTAAACCTCTCTTGCTTGTTTGTCATACATACATAAGGTATCATTATGTATTATTACGAATTTTGAAAAAATTATGAGTCTTGAAATGCCAAGCGGTGACGATCCGATGTTTCTATCCCCAAAAGCGCCAACAGATTTTGGTGAATGGAACAATCCGTTTACACCAGAAGAGTGGCAAAGGAAAAATCTTGCATTTTATAATTCTCTTGAGAAAGTTGACACATTTGCAGCTATTGCTGATGCTCTTGAAGCGTATGCAGCAGGTAATGAATGGGTTATGGCTATAGACAATCATGGAAGAAAAACCTACATGGACCCTACATCTATCATAGACACCCTACGCACTGATCCGCGTTCCCTAGAGCGGAGGTCAGCCCTGTTGGGTGTAGACGAGGGCCTCACAGAAGCGTATGCAAGAGCCTTGCAGAACGATCCAACAGGTACAACTCCTATTCCCGGAACTGAGGCTATGGCTGGGCAATAAAAAGGACTGCGTAGTTACTATGATTTATTTTGACAAAGTTTCAAAGCGATATAGCGACGACTCGGTGGCGCTCACCGGCATTACGCTCTCGATCGAACCGGGCGAGTTTGTCTCGGTGGTAGGACACTCGGGTGCGGGCAAAACCACGCTCCTCAAGCTCTTGCTTGCCGAAGAATCGCCGACCGACGGCGCCGTCTATTTTCAGTCGTCCGATATCCACAAGATGCGCAAGCGGCATCTCAACCAATTTCGCCAAAAGATCGGTACCGTCTTTCAGGACTTCCGCCTCTTGCCGCACAAGACCGCATATGAAAACATCGCGTTTGCCATGGAAGCGGCAGGTCGTCTCGATGAAGAGATCGAAGCCGATGTGCCGTACGTACTCGATCTGGTAGATCTTTCGGGCAAGATGTGGAGTTTCCCCGGCGAGCTCTCGGGTGGGGAGCGGCAACGTGTCGCCATCGCGCGCGCGATCGTCAACCAGCCCGACGTCATCATCGCCGACGAACCGACCGGCAACCTCGACCCTATCAACACCTACGAAGTCGT